>CAJWBN010000084.1 GCA_913020735.1 uncultured Acidimicrobiaceae bacterium | reverse complement strand
TGGATCCGGCGGCGGTCCGTCAATTGCGATGACCGCTTTAATTTCGTCTTCGCCACCAGCGCCTGCAACTCGCAGACCCACTGCCGCTGACTCGGTAACGCCGGGGTATTCGTTGAGGGTCTGTTCGAGTTCGTAAGACGAAATATTTTCACCTCTGCGACGAATGCGGTCTTTTATCCTGTCAACAAAGAACAGTCTTCCCTCTGAGTCCATTCGACCTGCATCACCGGTGTGGAACCACAGGTTGCGCCAGGCTTCGACTGTCTTGTCGGGCATGTTGAAATAGCCGACATTGAAACAAAACGGGATTTTTGGACGAACCAAAATTTCGCCTACCTGGTCTCTTGGTAACTCAACGTCAGTGTCGGGGTCAGCGATGATTACTTCAAAGAAGTCACTCAATGGTGGGCCCGCGCATCCTGGCATAACGGGGTCATCTAGATCGCTGTAGGCGACCATGTTGACCTCGGTCATACCGAAACCCTGACGCAACTTCGCTCCGAAACGCTCTTGCATCGCTTCCCCCCATTCATCTGCCACAGGGATGGCAAGGATTCGAGTCAGCTGATGATCTTTATCGTTGGGGGATGGTGGGCTTCGGAAAATGAATTCAGGCATTACGCCGAGAGCGTTGGTTACCGTTATCTTTTCTTCGCGGACAATGTTGAGCCAATCTGTGACGCTGAAACGCTTGGTGACGTGGCATGAACTTCCAGCTAAAAGCGCTGCGTATACCTGCATGAATAAACCATTCGCGTGGAATAAAGGCATGCAACAGAAGTAGCGGTCTTGCTCAGTGAGTTCCATGGCCGCGACTGTGCCTAAAGCGAAGAGGTAACAGTGCCCTTGAGGCATCAATACACCTTTAGAGGGGCCGGTTGTTCCTGACGTGTACATGATGGTGCATACATCGGTAGGGCTGGGAGTGACTAGCCGCTCGCGGTCAGGTGTCGTGTCCAGTAGCGAATCCATGCGGACTTGAGCTGCTTCGGCAAGAAGACCCAGCTTGGAAGTATCAGCCACATTTCCGTCGCTCACCCCAACCACTGTTTCGATTTCAGTTGTTGAGGGGTCAAGTGAGGCGAAACGGTCCATAAGGCCGTCATCGACGACGACGATGCGAGGTGAACTGTTGAGAACTTGATGTTCGAGAAATCCTCCTCGAAGTTCAGTGTTGACAGGCACGAATACAGCGCGGAGCTTGTGTGTCGCGATCATTGTGATCATGAACTCTTTGCTGTTGGTCAAGAGGCCTAAAATTCGGTCTCCGGCCACTAAACCTAGGTCTGCTAGGGCGGTCGCTAAGCAGTCGGTGATGTGATCAAATTCAGCGAAAGAAAGTTTTTGGCCGTCCTCGAAAGACAAGAATTCTCGTTCGCCGTGAGTCTTGGCTTGATGACGCACAGCGTTGACGAGGGTCCATTGTTCTCTAGGAAGCGCTGGTCCTAAGTCATCAAGTTTCGGATGTCCTTGCATAGGTAGTGATCGTAGGACCTCAAGCCCGTAGGGTGCTGGTATGCGAAAGGGATCATCAGTAGCTGACTTTGAGGCCGTAAACCAGTTTGGGGAACCGGTCCACCTTTTCGATCTGTTGGATGTCGGCCCTATCGTCCTTTTCTTCTACCCGAGAGCATTAACACCTGGTTGAAGCAAAGAAAGCTGTCACTTCCGGGACCTGACCGAAGAGTTCAAGAAAGTCGGAGCTTCGGTCGTCGGGATCAGCGCTGATCCGTGGGATCGGCAACGCAAGTTTGACGAGATCAATCAACTGAATATCCCTTTGCTGTCGGACCCAGACAGGGTTGTAGCGAAACAATTCGGTGTGAAACGGCTGGGATCGCTCCCCAATAAAAGAAAGACTTTCGTCATTGGGCGAAATAGAGAGATCTTGTCGGTCATAGCAAGTGAAACGGACATGGCCAAACACGCAGATGAGGCGCTACAGGCATTACGCGAGATCGAATAGAGCCTCGGGTTTACTCAACAATCACCATTTGAGCTCGTGATGCTATGAGTTGAGCGTCACCCTCGACCCATGGTGAAGAACTCGTCGTTGGGTTGCATCGAAGCTAAATGAGCGAGACGGTTTGACATGGCGAAAAGGCCAGTAATGGCGCCGATGTCCCAAATGTCGTCGTCGCTGAACCCATGATCGCGAAGAGTCTGATGATCGGACTGCTCCAAGTCTTCTGGAGTTCGAGCAAGTTTCACCGCAAAAGCAATCATCGCTTGTTGTCGGGCATCAAGATTGGCTTTGGAGGGATCAATAGCCAGCTGGTCAGCTATGAAAGGGTCTTTAGCTCTGATGCGAAGGATGGCGCCGTGAGCGACAACGCAGTACATGCAACTATTGGCGCCGCTGGTCGCGACCACAATCATTTCCCGTTCAGCTTTAGTTAGCCCGCTGTCGCGTTCCATGAGGGCATCGTGGTATGTCATGAACGCCCGTAATTCGTCTGGTCGGTGGGCTAAACCCAAGAAAACGTTCGGAATGAATCCCGTCTTTTCTTGAATGGCCAACATCATGGACCGCAGGTCCTCGGGGATGTCTTCAAGGTTAGGAACAGGGAAAGTTGAGATCTGGCCTTCAGTCATAACAGCAGCATTGCACAGACAAACTCATAGGTGGCTATAGGTAGCCACGTTTTCGGCCCGAATAGGTAGCCCACTGGCCAGTGCCGGCGGTAATACCGCCGTCAACCGGTATCGCTGCGCCGGTTACGAACGACGAATCATCTGATGTCAAAAAAGAAATGACTGCTGCGACTTCTTCTGGCTGTCCGAAACGCCCTAACGGGAGACGTGCTTCCATAGCGTCACCTATCTCAGTTCCCTGAGTTGCCTCAGTCAGGCCGGTGTGGATCGGACCAGGACAAACAGCGTTCACACGAATGTTTAGATGGCCGAGATCTAAGGCCGCAGCTCTGGCCAGGTTGATGACAGCCCCTTTCGAAACGTTGTAAGCCCAGATGCCACTGTCACCTCGAAGTCCTGAGACAGATCCAGTGATAGCGATTGACCCACCGCTAGGAGCCATCGCCGCGACAGCAGATTTAAGACCAAGAGCTACACCACGAACGTTTACGTCCATCACCCGGTCGTAGTCGGCCATTGACCCGCGAACAATGTCGCCTTGAGCCAGAATTCCAGCGTTCAATACTGCTGCATCTAACGGCCCATAAGTATCGACGGCGAGTTCCACCATTTGCTCGTTGACCTGAGGGTCGGTGACATCTCCAGCCAATGAACTTACGGAGTCCAGTTCTTGAGTCCAGTCCAATGAGGCTTCTGTTAAGTCGACAGCAACTACCTTCGCCAACTCATTAGCGAGACGAATCACGGTCGCTTTGCCAATGCCCGAACCTGCTCCGGTGACCACGACTACTTTGCCTTGATTGTCGCTCATAGAAGTCCTTCCAATTTCAGAGATTTAACAGCGATGCTGCATTCTCGCGTAGATAACGACGCTCGATTTCTGGTGGGAGCGACCAACTAGAAATTATTGAACGCAGATCCTCCAGCGGTCCGCAATTTGGGTAAACGCTGCCGAAAATTATCTGTTCGGAGCATTGCCGTTTGAGAGCTGCGACGTAGTCCGCGGAACCTGGGAAGTCATAGTGGATGTATTGACCCGGCACCATAAATACATTCGGTTGTTTGTAGAGAACGCCTATGGCTTCAGACACATAGGGCCAACCTCCGTGCTGAATGACAATCTTTAGATCCGGTATGTCGGTGGCGACTCGGTCCACGTATTCGGGCCGGCAATCTTCCATGTAAGGACCGAGGAGGCAACTTTGTGTGGTCGTGACCAACATTCCCTGTTGGGCTGCCTCTTCGTAGAGTGGATATAGCGCTAGGTCGTGGAACTGGCGATGAACTTGAGCTGTCGAAGGATCAATCGTTACCCCCTTAACGCCAGCGTCACCCATTTGTTTTATGGACTCGGTAGCGGACTTGATGTCGCTTGGCTCGACAGACCCGAACGCTATGAAACGTTGAGGGTGTTGTTCGATTAGTTCCGAAATGGCGTCACCACCTACGGGGTCCAAGCCTCTGATTCCTGTTGGGCCTGGAACTCCTATGACTCCGACAGCAATGCCGGCCCGGTCCATCTCTTCGAACATCAGATCGACTGATTGATGTTCGAACGATGGGGTTGGTTCGAGTTGCATGCGATTCAAATAATGAAATGTGGTTTCTCTGTTCCAACTTTGTGAACCAATTGGACGGAAACGGAAGTCAATTACGTCGTTCATGAAATCCTTCCTAAAGACGAGCAATAACTTGCTGAAGCAGGCTAGAACTTGAACTATGCCCCATCCTCTTGTTCCTGTCCCGACACCCGAAACGCAGCCCTTCTGGGATGGGTGTAATGAGGGCGTTCTGCGCATCAATAGGTGCCGTGCCTGCGGTGATGCATATTTCCCTCCCTCTCCGATTTGTCCCGAATGCTCCTCTACAAATGTCGAGTTCTTTGACGCGAGCGGAGAAGCGACTCTTTACAGCTACACGATTCAACAAAAACCGTTGGCTTTATGGGGGAGTGATTCCCCGCGTTCGGTCGCGTTGATCAAACTTGCCGAAGGACCGATGTTGACATCCTCAGTGATCAACTGCGAGCAGACCCCGGAAGCCCTGCAACTCGACATGCCACTTCAAGCTACGTTCACCTCTTTTGATGACCTCACGGTGTTGTGCTTCGAACCAGCGGAAGGAAACTCATGATCCCACCAGGAGCAACAGCGATAGTGGGCGCTGCAGAGTCGACTGAAATAGGCAAAGTTCCCGACATGTCATCTGTAGGTCTGGCCATCGACGCGGCCGCAAACGCCATGCAAGACGCCGGTATCACCGCTGCAGATATTGACGGATTTACTTGCGGCTACTTCCCGGTCGCCGATATGAGCAGACAATTAGGGATCTTTCCCTCCTGGGCTGACAACACAGTTGTTGGTGGGTGCTCTTGGATGTTTCAACTCCGCAATGCGATCGCCGCCATACACGCCGGCTATTGCAACACCGTGCTCATCGTTTACGGGGAGTCAGGCAGATCGACTCGACGGTTAGGTCAAAGCGGAGACGCCGGCCAAAAAGGAGGCACCGGTCAACAATTCGACATGTTCTATAGCGGCGGTCAAGCCGCTGCGACCTTCACCCTTCCGGTTCTGAGATACCAACACGAATACGGGCTGAGCGACGAAGAACTCGCTGTCGGTGCTGTAAGTCAACGAGAATGGGCAGTCGACGTGCCCCGGGCTACGTTGCGTGAACCAACCTCGGTAGAAGAAGTACTCGACTCTCCGATGGTTGCGTGGCCCATCCGACGTGCCATGTGCTGCCTGGTTTCCGATGCTGGAGGAGCAATTATTGTTACCTCAGCAGACCGGGCACGTGACTACCCCAAGCCACCGGTTTACGTTCTCGGAACCGGTGGAGCCCTAGAAGCAGGGGTTATGAGTCCTGCAGGTGTTCGCGAACCCTTGCGACCAGAGTTCATTCGCACCAGCGGCGAAGCAGCATTTTCAGCTGCTGGAGTCAGTCACAGCGACATAGACCACCTCATGATTTACGACGCCTTCATTCACACACCAATATTTGGTCTAGAAGGTCTCGGATTTGTTGATTACGGAGAAGCAGGACATTTCATAGCTGAAGGACACACCGCCCCTGGTGGGAAACTGCCAATGAACACCAGTGGGGGAGGGCTCAGCTACGCCCACACCGGCGCCTATGGAATGTTGTGCATGCTTGAGTCAATTCGACAAGTTCGAGGCGAAGCAGCGAACCAAGTAGCCGACGTTGACATCGCTTTATGTCACGGATGGGGTGGTTACTGGTCTGCCTGTTCGACCTTGATATTTGGAACCGACGCCCCTTAACCAAATGACATCAGCTGTTATCTGACCTAACGCTGGGAGCGCCACATACCCCACATTGTCGGACCGTTCGGCAGAGCGATTTCATTGGTCACTTCGAACCCAAGACGTTCATAAAGAGGAACGTTCCGCAGACTCGAGCTCTCCAAGTAGCAAGGATGCCCGTCGTTATCGGCGAGCTCTAATGTGTGATGAATAATTGTTCCACCGTGGCCTTGCCCAGTGAGATTCGGTTCGACCCCCACAGTGTTGAGATAAAAGTGTGCCTCTGCGGGGTGAGTATCACCAAGCATCGAGAGGCCTTCGGCCAACTCTGAGGAGCGGGAAGGGTTTGCTCCCAGCACCAGATACCAAAGTTGTTTGAAAGTTCCCCCCTCATGGAGGTCACGGCCCGGCGGCGACCAGATAGTCCCGGCGACAATTTCGCCATCATCTACAGAAACCCAACTGGATGCCATCCGAATCGCACTTTCAACCTCAACTCGCATCCAAGCCTGAATTAGTTTCAGTCGAAACTTCGGTTCGGGGAACAGCCACGACATAAAAGGATCTTCTTCAAAGGCTTGCGCCAGAACGAGACTCACCGCGCGTGCATCTGAGAACTCAGCCAGTCGTATCTCTGTAGTCAATGCCTTACCTCTCATGAATTCTGCAGTTACGGAACTAAAGGAGTTTCGTTCCTCCACCTGTCCACTCCACCGTCTTCAACTAGCTCAACAATGCGGTCGACCGTTGAGTCGACATCGGTGAAACTCGTGTACAGCGGGGCAAAGCCGAACCTCAGAAGATCTGGGGGACGAAAATCGGGGATCACAGACTTTTCGTTAATGAGTGCCAAGCCAACTGCTTGAGCATCTGGATGAAAGACAGCAACGTGGGACCCGCGTCGCTGTGGATCTCTTGGAGACCGAACTTCAAACCCCAGAGGTGAGAGACGTTGATCACATAATTCGATGAAACGCTGAGAGAGACCGACCGACTTTTCGTAGACCCTGTCCATTCCAGCTTCAAGGAGCATTTCCACTCCCGGCCTGATTAGTGCTGCAGAAACCACGTGAGGCGTTCCGGTTAGAAACCTCTGAATACCAGATGCGGGTGGACTCGAGGCATCGAAGCTGAAAGGTTCAGCAGTGCCGAACCAACCGGTGATCGGATTAGCGAGATGGTCTTGGTCCGAGCGGAGGTAGATAAAAGCAGGAGCCCCAGGCCCTCCATTGAGGTATTTGTAGGTGCATCCAACTGCGAGAGTTACACCATCGGATTGAACATCGATCGGAACGGCGCCAACCGAATGAGAAAAGTCCCAAAGAGTAAGCGCGTCCACCTTTGCTGCGGCCTCATTGATTTCTTTCAGGTTCCAACGCCATCCTGCTTTATATGAGACATGGCTAAGCGATATCAGTGCCGTTGAGTCATCTACAGCAGCAAGTAGTGCCCCGGTCGGATCAGAAGCAGAGCTGGTATCCACCACCGTTACTTTGTGATGAAAGCCCGCGCTGTCGCACGCGGAGCGAAGTATTTGAATGTCAGAAGGAAAGTTTTCGCTGTCAGTTAGAACATTGCTTTTCTCTGGTTGAGAGCGAAGCGCGGCTACCGCTGCCTTGTATAAACAAGCCGAGGTGTTCTCAGCCAAGATCACTTCTCCTGATCGAGCACCGAGTAGCTCACCGATTAGATCACCAACTGACCCTGAAATGTCTAACCAGCCTTCATTCCACCCACGGATCAGTCGTTCCCCCCACTCACGGTTAACCACCTGCTCAATAACCTGACCTACAGCTGCTGGTTGCCTACCTAGAGAGTTGCCGTCGAGATAGATCAGATCGTCGTGTGGGCTGTGAACAAAACGGTTTCGGAAATCAGCTAAAGAGTCCATGCTGTCAAGGTCATTTGCTGGAGTCACTTCATGATGCTCACACTCCCAGCAGTTCAGGTCAATCTGAGTTACCCAGAAGCTGAACTACTCAGCAGCCGTTTGGCTTATGACAACTGGCACCCAGCCAGCCTCCGCGCCGGGTGGCGGTTGAACAAGTAACTCGTGTTGCAATTCGGCTAGTTCACCCTGACTAGGAGGTTTGATGAACTCTGTTTGCTGGCCCCACTGGCTGTGTATTCGTTCAACTATTGACTGCAACGCAGCTTTCTGTTTTGTGGTTAAACCAAGCGCTGCCAGTGCAGGCTGATCGACGAACCGGTACCACGTGTAACGAAGGAGGGAACCGTCGTTTAACTTAACTTCGCGGACCTGTGGCGCGGGGCCATCATCGAGGTCAGGCGCGTAACCCGTCCTTCTCACAGCCGATGGAAATGTGGCGTCGGCCGAACTCAACTGAGTAGGCGCATCGGTTTCATCTCCAGCTCCCCACTCCTCAGCCAGATCTCTGTAATAAGCAGGGAAGGCACCCGAATTGTCTGACCATTGCAGTCCCCAAGCCCAACCTTCCTTCTCGCTGGTGTCCCAATCATCGAGCATCACAAAATTTTCTAAACCTTTTATTTCTTGACCATCTGATTGAAGTTCCCATCGGTGGGTTTGCAGTGGTGCATGTTTCAAAGCTGCATCGTCAACCTTGAGGGGCAAAGCACCCCCGTTGGCTGCTTCCTTGAACTGGTCGTAGATCGCATTCCGACCGTAGAACGTCACATCTTGGTGAAAGATGGTGCGACCCTGGCTATCGATGGGGAAGGTGATCTGGGGAACACGAAGCCAATCTTGGTCGTCGTTGCTTGCGGTGAGGCCGGGGAGGTCAATATGGGCAGCGAACACCCTGTATTCGGTGTCGATAGGGCGATGATCAAGTCCTCGTAGCTGAGAGGGAGGGTGATCGGCCGTAATTCTGCTCCAAGCTTCGGGAGCCCAATAAGCGACAGGGCCACGAAAGTTTGCGGACTCCAAGAACAAGGTCCAACTCTTATCTCCGATTACCAGTGAATCATCTTCATATGTTTCCAAGAAAGGAAGTGCTAACCAGGCGGTCCCAAGCAAAGCTCCGTCGTTTGGCGTGAAGGTGATCCCGTCTGGAGGGACGACGATCCGGTTGGAGAGCTGTATTAGTCCGGGGACTAGTTCTCCCTGATTACTCCAAGCCCATCCGGGATTAGATGTGTCGGTCGTGTAGCAATCAACGTTCCCGATGAGACGGAACTTAGGTTGAGCTGAAGGGAACCGAGATTGTTGCCAATGTCCAAGGCCTCCCTCGATACTTTGAAAAACGTCGCGGTAGGAAGGCCCTCTTTCGGTGAGCGTGTCACGAGCAGTCGTCCCTTCAGGGCAAAGAGTTTCTGCATATCGCCAATTGTCGGGTATTAGCCATGTCCCACTCGCCGTCGATAAACCATTTGGCGGGAGACCGGGAAACGAACCCCAAAGAGCGGTGTAATAGCTGAGACCCCAACCAAAATCGCCTTGGGGGCCAAATGCAGTAGCTCGAATCTGGCCACGTAAACCGGAGGTGGAGGGCTTCACTCCGGCTGGAAGTAACACCTCTTCAGGTATTTCATCGGGAGAAACAGGAGCCGGGCCTGTCAGAACTGGGATAGAAGCAGAGGATGATGCTGATGCTTCAGTAGTTGAGGCAGTGAACTCTAAGTCCACGCTGGTCACGGTAGCGAACGAAGGGTGACGATCGAACGCGTCTTCGTTTTGTATATCGGCGACCCCGCAGCTTGCAACTGTCAGTGCGAGGGCAGCGATAAGGCGATTAGCCATCAACCCATCCGAACAGGACTGAAGGCGACCGGAAAGAAGAGAGATGGCTTTCTTAAGCCACGGCGCAAGTCATGTCGGCGCCGCAACACATGGGAGATTTGATTTTTCCATGATCGTTAGGGCACTTTGAAACTTGGACTGTCGAACCGTCGTCTTTAGCGATGCTGTCATTCACTAATGGTTCGTTGCATTCACCGCATGTTGCGTTTACAGACATGCCGCAAGAAGGGCAAGAGTAGGTGGCCACGAGTGTCTCCTCAGTTATCCGTTTGAGTAATTTAATTCTACGCGAAAGACAAGCCTCAGGGGCGTGAATAGTTTGGGTCCCGTCGCCGGGTGACATATTTGTACGCCCCCTGGGACTTGAACCCAGAACCTGCGGATTAAGAGTCCGATGCTCTGCCAATTGAGCTAGAGGCGCTAGAACTGCTCAGGGTAGCGCTGAGTCGAACCTAAAGATACGTGCTTTGTTGGGAGCCTGAAGAAACTGGTACCTCGAAACGATTTTCTGATCCTTTGCTTATAGCGGGTGGGTCTCCTACGTTTGGCGATGTACGTCGGAGGTTTTGGTGCCGGCGCTAGGCAATTCAGAAAGATAGGTTCCATGATTTTTCATATCACTCATCATCATGATGAAAAGACGTGCCCGGCCCATGATCCGGAAAAGGTTGCGGCCACTTTCGGACAGTTGTTGCCGTCATTAGCCGAACAAGGCGTCACGGTTCATGGTGCGTGGGTAGATCCACCAGGACACGATTTCTTTCTTGTTGTGGAAACCGACTCCTATGAGGCGATAGTTGAAGGCTTATTTCCGGCGGTTCCAATGGGGACGGCGAGGATTCAACCGGTAGAGGATCTCAAAGCTCGGATGGAAAAAGTCGCTGCAAGCTGACGTTGAGATCAAAGAGATTGGCGGCCCTATGGATGGGCCGCCAATCATCAAATTAGGCTCTAAGGCCTTTGGGGTGACCGAGGGGAATTGAACCCCCGACCTCCTGTGCCACAGACAGGCGCTCTAACCAACTGAGCTACGATCACCAAGA
>CAJWBN010000083.1 GCA_913020735.1 uncultured Acidimicrobiaceae bacterium | reverse complement strand
GTGGATACCCGACGATTGACTCGACACGTCCGAGAAAACGGAGCTATGCCCGCCGCATTCGGTTCTGCTCCGTTTGAGTTACTTGTTGAGGCTGCTTCATCGGAGCCTGGGACCGAAGGAGTAGATCTCGTCAGCTCTGTTACGACCTCGCGTACCTACGAAGTTGGCGAGGGCGACTTTCGAGTCGTCGCCTACGACTTAGGCATAAAAAAATCGATAGTGGAGCAGCTGTCTGAGATAGCCACCGTCTTTGTGGTGCCTGCTCAAACAAGTAGCGATGAGGTTCTGGCGTTGGACCCTCACGGCGTGTTTCTCTCAAATGGACCCGGCGACCCAATGATGGCGGGGCAAGTTGTTACTGCGCTCACTGGGCTTCTCGGAAAGGTGCCGGTGTTTGGAATTTGTTTGGGCCATCAGATTCTTTCTTTGGCTTTGGGAGGCAAGTCCTACAAGATGAAATTTGGTCATCATGGCGGCAACGTGCCGGTCCGAAATGTAGAAACTGGCCGTATTGAAATCACTAGTCAAAATCATAACTTTGCTATCGAGTCAGGTTCCGTTCCTGGGGTGACTGAAACCCATGTATGTCTCAATGACGGAGCACTTGAGGGGCTTCGCTGTAACGACATTCCAGCATTTAGCGTGCAATACCACCCAGAGGCCAGCCCTGGGCCACACGATTCCCGTTACTTGTTCAAAGAATTCGCTGATTTGATGGCCTCGTTCCACGGGAGCGTGAGCTAATGCCGAGACGAGATGACATCGAAAGCATTTTGATAATTGGATCTGGACCGATTGTGATTGGCCAAGCCTGTGAATTTGACTACTCAGGTACACAAGCATGTCGAGTATTGAGAGATGAGGGTTACCGAATAATTCTGGCCAACTCTAATCCCGCAACGATAATGACGGACCCTGAATTCGCGGACGCTACCTACATAGAACCACTTGAGGCGGATGTCCTTACTGCGATCATCGATCGCGAGAGACCGGACGCTATTTTGCCGACTCTCGGAGGACAGACGGCCCTGAACCTCGCAACCGAACTAGTTGAATCCGGCGTGTTGGATGAGTATGGCGTAGAAATGATCGGAGCGAGTGGTGATGCCATTGCCACAGCAGAAGATAGAGACCTCTTCAGACAGGCGATGGAAGAGATTGGCTTGAAGTGCGCTCGGTCTGGCATCGCACACACGATGGATGAAGCCCTAGACGTGGCCGAAGAAATTGGGTTGCCGGTAATTATTCGCCCCGCATACATTTTGGGCGGCAAAGGTACAGCCTTTGCCCACACGATCGAAGAGTTTGAACGAGTTGCAGCATTAGGTCTAGATGCCAGCCCAATCTCGGAGATATTGATCGAGAAGTCAATCAAAGGCTGGAAAGAGTACGAACTAGAGGTGATGAGGGATCACGCAGATAACTGTGTCGTGATCTGTTCGATCGAGAATGTTGATGCAATGGGGGTACATACAGGCGATTCCATCACGGTTGCCCCGGCACAAACGCTCTCTGATGCTGAGTATCAAGAAATGCGAAACGCTGCGTTCGCTTGTATTCGGCGGGTCGGAGTTGAGACAGGAGGGTCGAACGTACAATTTGCGGTCCACCCTGACACAGGCGAGCAAATTGTGATTGAGATGAATCCTCGCGTCAGTAGGAGTTCAGCGCTTGCTTCTAAGGCCACTGGGTTCCCTATTGCCAAAATTGCGGCACGTTTGGCAGTTGGGTACCGCCTTGACGAAATCACTAACGACATTACGAAAAAGACACCGGCGAGCTTCGAGCCGACAATCGACTACGTAGTAACCAAGATCCCGCGATGGGCATTCGAGAAGCTCCCTGGAGCATCAGGGATTTTAGGTCCACAGATGCAATCGGTGGGTGAAGCGATGTCTATAGGAAGAACTTTCCCCGAGAGTCTCCAGAAAGGTATTCGTTCACTTGAGCAAGGACGAATGGGTCTAAATGCTGACCCTGGAGAAGCTCAATATATGCAACAAGATGATGCCGAGCTGCTCGCTGCTATAGGTGTTCCCACTGCCGAAAGGCTATTCCAAATAGGGGAGCTTTTGAGGAGAGGTGTCGCTGTCGATCAGATTCATCTTGCCTGCGATATAGACAGCTGGTTCTTGGACCAGATGCTCATGATCATTGAGGAGCGGCTTTATCTAGAGACCGCAGATCTTTCTTCGTTAACCCGTATGGAATTGCGTCGAGCTAAACAACTCGGGTTTTCTGATGCTCAACTTGCTTATCTTTTGGAGGCAGACGAGCGGGCCGTCCGATTGAACAGATTGGAGAAAGGTGTCGTTACCACCTTCAAGACCGTTGACACGTGTGCTGCTGAGTTCGACGCCATAACGCCCTATCACTATTCCACCTACGAAGACGAAGATGAGATTCGTCCAGGCGTCAGACCCCGGATGATGATTCTTGGATCGGGACCCAATCGAATTGGTCAAGGTATCGAATTTGATTATTGCTGTGTTCATGCAAGTTTTGCTCTAGAAGAAGCTGGTTACGAAACCATCATGGTGAACTGCAACCCAGAAACAGTCTCTACCGATTACGACACTTCAGATCGGCTTTATTTTGAACCACTTACGCTAGAAGATGTCCTCAACGTTATTGATGCTGAAGATCCAGTCGGCGTCATCGTCAGCCTAGGAGGCCAAACACCACTCAAGCTGGCCTCAGAGTTACCTCCCGAATTGGTTTGCGGGACAGCGCCTGACTCCATCGACCTCGCTGAAGATCGGGAACGATGGAACTCGTTGTGCGCGCAACTGGAGATCCCGCAGCCGCCTGGCGGGACAGCGGTGACCTTTGAGGAGGCAACACGAATCTGTGAACGCATTGGGTTCCCGGCTTTGGTTCGACCCAGCTATGTATTGGGTGGCAGGGCTATGACAATTGTCTATGACCTTCAAGAACTCGAAGAAGCGATGACGGAGTTGGCAGCGTTCGGAGGCTTGGGTAGAGAAGGTGGATTGTCAGCTGACCGGCCGGTACTCATCGACAGGTTCTTGGAGGACGCAATTGAAGTTGATGTTGACTCAATTAGGGACCAGACAGGCGAATTTGTTTTGGGTGGAATCCTGGAACACGTAGAAGAAGCAGGCGTTCATTCGGGAGATAGCGCCTGTGCGATTCCGCCTCCTAACTTGTCTCAAGAGACTCAAGAAGTCATAGTCGAATATGCGAAACAACTCGCGGAACGACTTGAGGTTGTGGGTCTTCTAAATGTGCAGTTCGCAGTCAAGCAAGGGCAAGTCTTCGTCATTGAGGCGAATCCACGAGCGTCTCGAACAGTTCCTTTTGTCGCGAAAGCAACAGGTGTGCAGCTGGCGAAAGTTGCGGCGCGAGTGATGGCTGGAGAAACGCTAAAGGAATTACGAGAGTCAGGTGCGCTGCCGGAACCCATCCGGGAAGGTCATGTTGCAGTAAAAGAAGCAGTTTTGCCCTTCCAGCGATTCCCTGATGTAGACACGGTGCTTGGGCCAGAGATGCGCTCTACAGGGGAGGTAATGGGCATCGACAAGACATTTGGCCTGGCTTTCGCTAAGAGCCAAATAGCTGCTGGCGAAGGACTTCCGGTCGGAGGAACAATATTTTTCTCGCTGGCGGATCGAGATAAGGACCAGGGCCTTGAAGCTGCTAGGGGATTTGTTGAGCTCGGGTTTGCCTTGGCAGCTACTTCAGGAACTGCCGAGTTTCTAAGTAGCAATGGAGTTCACGTGGAAACGGTAGTGGCGAAGCTAAGCGAGGAAGGGCGCGAGATTAGCGCTGGAGTAGATGCAGTTGAATTAATTGGGGCAGGTCAGGTCAAACTTGTGGTTAACACACCGCGTGGGCGAGGACCTCGAAGTGATGGCTATCGGATCCGCTTTGCTTCGACTGCGCATAAGGTGCCTTGCCTAACAACTGTTGCAGCGGCGCGAGCGGCAGCTGTTGGACTAGGAGAATGGATGGCTAACCCTTTGACGGTTCGACCATTGCAAGAATTTCTGGGCTTCGAAGGCTCCGCAAAATGACGGAGCAGGGACATTCGGTAAAGGTCGGCTCGATCACCTTTCCAAACCCTGTGATGACAGCTTCTGGGACCGTCGGTCATGGGACGGAACTGTCTGCATATTGTGACCTAGCAGAGCTAGGGGCAGTGGTAGTTAAGTCGTTGTCGGTTCAACCATGGCCAGGCAACCCTGCGCCTAGAGTCCATGGAACATCATCTGGAATGATCAACTCGGTGGGTCTTCAGAACCCCGGTATTGATAGTTGGATCAAAGAAGATCTACCGGCACTAATAAGTCATGGGGCTCGAGTGATAGCCAGTATCTGGGGACGAAGCGTCGATGAGTATCGCGAGGCTGCCAGTCGGCTGGCAGGGGTTGAAGGAATCACAGCAGTTGAAGTGAACGTTAGTTGTCCCAATTTGGAAAGTCGGGGCGATATGTTCGCTCACGATCCAAATAGTTGCGAAGCTGCCGTCCGTGCATCACTAGTTTCCGGTTTGCCGACATGGGCTAAATTAAGCCCGAATGTCACAGACATCGTGTCCATAGCGGAAGCCGCTATGGGAGCTGGGGCCGAAGCTTTGACACTTACGAACACACTGTTCGGAATGGTGATAGACCCGCGAACACTTCGCCCTGTTCTCGGTAATGGCGGCGGCGGCTTGTCGGGACCCAGCATCCGCCCTGTAGCTGTTCGGGCTGTCTACGACGTGTATCAGTCTTTGGGGCCTGTGCCCATTATTGGTGTGGGCGGCATTACAAAGGCCGAACATGCGGTCGAGTTCCTTGCAGCGGGAGCTTCTGCTGTTCAAGTGGGATCGGCTCATTTCGCGGACCCCAAAGCTTCTCGACGGATCCTTCGGGATCTTGATAAGTGGTGCCGCAAACATGAGGTAAGTTCCGTACGTTCTCTTATTGGAGTGGCTCATGAATTATCTTGATGACGATGCTCGCTCCCGCCTAGCGTTAGCGCTCGATGTCGACGACTTAGTAGAAGCAGGTCGCCTCGGCCGCAAGATGTTGCCCTGGTTTTCGGTCGCAAAAGTTGGTTTAGAGCTGTTCTCTGCTTCGGGACCGGAAGCTGTAGGAGCCTTTATAGACCAGGGTTACGAGGTTTTTCTTGACCTGAAATTGCATGACATTCCGACCACCGTAGGGAAAGCATCCAAGGTGTTGGGGAGTCTCGGAGTTTCTTATGTAACTGTTCATTCATCGGGCGGAGTTGACATGTTGGCGGCTGCCGTAGATGGCTTAAACGAAGGAGCCTCGGCCGCCGGATTGACTCCACCCATGGTGCTTGCTGTAACTGTATTGACATCTGATTTAGAGGCGCCAGAGTCGTTGTTACAGGAAAGACTTGGATATGCAATCGAAGCTGACTGTGGAGGAGTTGTCTGCGCTGCAAGTGACCTATCCGAGGTTTCTTTAACGGCTCCCGAGTTGCTTACTGTTGTGCCTGGTATTCGTCCTGCAGGAGTCGCTGCGAATGACCAAGGACGCCCTGCAACGCCAGGAGAGGCGATCAAGCAAGGGGC
The DNA here is from genome assembly GCA_913020735.1 of uncultured Acidimicrobiaceae bacterium. Taxonomy (GTDB): domain Bacteria; phylum Actinomycetota; class Acidimicrobiia; order Acidimicrobiales; family Poriferisodalaceae; genus MedAcidi-G3. The sequence goes on along the minus strand of CAJWBN010000083.1, from coordinate 5,178 downwards.
GGGCCTGCTAGTTATAGGCAGAGCAGTAACTGCTTCAAGTGACCCTGAAGAGGCCGCTCGGAATATTGCAGCAGAAGTTGCCGGCGCAATTTAACTAGATGGTTCGCGCTTGCCGTGACGCCGTTAGACTTCTCAACAATGCCTACACCCCCGATTCTTTCGGCTCAACAACGCGAAGCTGCGCTCGAAAAGGCGGCTGCAGCACGACGGGTCAGGGCGGAGACGAAAGATCGTCTTAAAATGGGGTTGGTGTCCTTTGACGAATTACTCGAGCTCGCGGACAGCGACGAGTTAGTTGGAAAAATGAAGGCGCTTGCAGCTCTGGAATCGATGCCGAAGATTGGCAAAGTTAAAGCCCGACGGCTAATGCGAGATGTAGGTATAGCCGAGAGTAGAAGGCTCCAGGGTCTGGGAGAAAATCAACGCAGCCAGCTGGTAGCTTTTTTCGCCGCCTGATCTTGGCTGCTGAATGGTACGGAGTTGACCGCTGTGACTAGCAACAGCAATCCGATCATCTTTGTGATTTGTGGTGCAGGGGGAGCGGGTAAAGGAACCATCGTTGGGGAACTGATGAGAGAGGACCCAACGATGCACCTCAGTCAATCTTGGACAACGCGGCCGCGAAGACCTAACGAAGCCGTAGATGCCTACGCCTATGTAACAGATAAGCAGTTTGATGAGCGAGTAGCTGCAGACGGGTTTTATGAATGGGCCAACTTTTTCGAATATCGCTATGGCACCCCGACTCCAATCGTCCCGGATGGGAAAGATTTGCTTCTGGAGATCGATGTGCAAGGAGCGGTTGCAGTAAGGGACCGCGAGCCTGATGCGGTTGTAATTTTGATCGTTCCCCCTAACCGGCTCGAACAAGAAAACCGTATGCGAGTGCGAGGCGACAGCGAAGAGCACATAAAACAACGACTAGCCGCCGCTGAAATGGAAGAAGAAATCGGTCGGAAACTAGCCGATTCGGTTGTATTGAACGGCGAACTAGGTGTAGCTGTATCGGAAGTGCAGTCTGTTGTTGCCGAAGTTCGTCAGCGAAGATTGTCGAGATAACGACATGATGTTGTGCTCGACTCGTTCGACTTCAACGGGCCGCTGATAGCATGGTGAATCTGTTAAATCCGTTGACTCCTTATCGAGGTAGCACAGATGTCCGAGGAACAAGACACAATGATCAGCCCGGGCCTTGAGGCATTGCTCGAAAAGGTTGACTCCAGGTTTACGTTAGTAAGTTTGGCTGCTAAAAGATCGCGCCAACTGATCTCCTATGACCTTGGTCTCGGAGAAGGCGGAGGCAGCGAAGTGCCTCCACAAGTCACAAGCACAGCGCGAAAGTCGTTGTCGATGGCTTTTGAAGAAATCGAAGCTGACAAAATCGGCTATGAGCGATTCGATCCAGAAGAACGGGCTCGCTCAGAAGCAGAGGCACTAGCGCAAGCAGAGGCTGATGCAGCTGCTCTTGAGGCCGTGTCTGACGAAGAGTAGGTAGAAATGCTGGCTGGGCGCCGCATCATCCTGGGGGTAACCGGGGGGATAGCCGCTTACAAAGCCATTTTGCTATGCAGAATGCTGGTTGACGCTGGGGCTCATGTCACCCCAGTAATGACTGAAAGTGCGCAGAAATTTGTGGGTAAGGCCACATTTGATGCATTGGCTTCGGAACCAGTTCGGACTTCGATCTTCGATGATTCTGACCCGATTCCTCATACGACCTTGGGTCAAAGTGCTGACCTAATTGTTGTAGCACCTGCAACTGCGCGAAGCATCGGAAGTTATGCGAGTGGCATATCAGATGATCTCCTGACAGCAATTTTGGTGGCGACCCGAGCACCAGTCGTTGTCTGCCCTGCGATGCATACGGAAATGTGGGAACACCCCGCAGTACAGGACAATCTTGAGACGCTGAGAAGTCGAGGAGTGACTGTCGTTGCACCGGAAGAAGGACGCCTTGCTGGCGGAGACTTGGGGTCAGGACGTCTAGCGGACCCAGAAAAAGTGTTCGAAGTCATAACAGAGTTACTAACTAATGGAGACTTCAACGGACGAAAGGTTGTGGTTACGGCCGGCGGAACTAGAGAAGCCATTGATCCGGTTAGGTACGTTGGCAATCGCTCGACAGGTAAACAGGGTTACGCCATGGCCGAGGCAGCGCTCGCTCGTGGCGCGGAAGTGAGCTTGATTTCTACCGTCGACATCGAAGCTCCCAGCGGGGTTCATTTGATCTCTGTTGAGTCTGCTGCACAGATGTATGAGGCTGTTATGGAACGAGCTGACGCAGATGTGATCGTTATGGCAGCCGCCGTAGCTGACTTCCGTCCGGTCGAGAAATCAGACTCAAAAATCAAAAAAGATGGTGGACCTCCGGAGTTACGACTAGAAGCTACTGTCGATATTTTGTCGGAACTGGGGTCTTCGAAGTTGCCAGGACAAGTAGTTGTGGGATTTGCTGCCGAGACCGATGAGCTGATTGCTCACGCGACAACGAAGCTCGAGCGAAAAAATGTTGATGTCATAGTTGCCAACGATGTCTCGGCGCCAGAGGTCGGGTTTGCTCATGAAACAAACGAAGTAACTATCCTCGAAGCGGACGGATGTCAAAGACATGTTTCGCTCCGGTCAAAACGGCAGATAGCGGACGAAGTCTTGGATACAGTTGCAGAGATACTTGCTAGGTAGCTTGAAGTGCCTCTAGGGGCACTCTTTGGCCTAGCCTTAGCTTTGCCGGTCTAACAATCAGGAGAGATGGCGTGAGTCGATGGACTTTCACCTCGGAGTCGGTGACTGAAGGTCATCCCGACAAAATGGCAGATCAAATTTCTGACGCCATTCTTGACGCGATGCTTGAGCAAGATTCAGCGAGCAGAGTTGCCTGCGAGACAATGGTCACCACTGGTCTTGTTGTCGTGGCAGGAGAGATCACGACGAGCGGGTTCGTAGATATACCGGCGGTAGTGAGAGAAACAATTAATGAGATCGGATATGACCGAGATTCTCTCGATTTCAATGGCAGCACATGCGGAGTAATGGTTTCTCTTGATGAACAATCACCTGACATTGCCCAAGGGGTGAATGATTCTGAAGAGGTCAGAAGCGGTCAATCAGCCGAAGATGATGCGCTAGATCGCCAAGGCGCTGGCGACCAAGGGATGATGTTTGGCTACGCGTGTCGCGAGACCGAAGTGTTAATGCCTTTACCGATCCACGTGGCTCACCGAATGGCCGAACAGTTAACGGAGGCCCGCAAATCGGGTCAAGTGCCATACTTGAGGCCGGATGGCAAGACGCAGGTTTCTTTTGAGTACGAAGACGGGCGTCCTGTCAGGTTGAAGACGGTTCTAGTTTCGACGCAACACAACCCTGGTATTGACAGGGATGGGATGATTCGGCCCGATTTGATTGAGCATGTCATCCGACCAGCTGTCCCAGCTGAATTTGCCGATGACGACTTCGAAGTTTTCGTGAATCCGACTGGTAATTTCGTCGTCGGTGGACCAGTGGGAGACTGCGGACTTACCGGTAGAAAAATTATCGTTGATACCTATGGTGGCTACGCTCGACATGGCGGCGGGGCCTTTTCAGGTAAAGATCCATCCAAGGTCGACCGTTCTGCTGCTTATGCGACGCGTTGGGTAGCAAAGAATCTCGTTGCGGCAGGTGCTGCTGAGCGTTGTGAGGTTCAAGTTGCATATGCCATCGGCGTTGCTCGTCCGGTGTCGGTTTTAGTTGAAACCTTCGGTACCGAAAATGTTGATCCCGAGCGGATTGCAGCTTCGATAAATGAAATTTTTGACCTTCGACCTGCAGCGATTCTTAAAGACCTTGATCTTCGTCGACCGATTTTCCAGTCAACAGCTGCGTACGGCCATTTCGGTCGTGAATCCTCCGGGGATTTGTTTACTTGGGAGCGAACCGATCGGGTAGATGACTTACGTTCGGCCTTGGGCCTGTAAATCTTCGGCTTGACTCGTCGAAGTCCCACCCGTCAAGCAAAATGGCACTGTGTCACAAGTAGTTCGAGTTCTACCAGATGAACCGGCTGTAGACCGAGAATTTGACTACCTGCTTACCGATGAGGTCGTTGAATCCTCTGAATGCACAGAGGTCCGGATTGGTACGGTTGTGCGTGTTGACTTACGCGGACGGCGAGTTCGTGGTTGGATAACCGCTTTAGATGTAAGGCCGCAACAGGGTCTGAAATTAAGTGCAATCAAAAAGATAAGTAGCTATGGCCCCCCGGCGGCCCTAGTTGACTTGGCTACTTGGGCAAGTAGGCATTGGTTGGGAAGCCGAGTGCACTTCTTGCGCACAGCTACTCATGACCGAATCGTGAGTTCTGTTCCTCAGGAGAAGTCGCCCCAATACACAAAATTCATTACAAATAGCCTGGCTGAGGAAGCTTTTAATCGTGGCGGAGCCGTCGTTCGAACCCCTCCAACGAGCGACGACGTCGCTATAGCAATTGCCGCAGCGACACAGGGTCAGGCTTTAATTCTCGTTCCCACCCTCGCCCGTTCTCAACGGCTCGCGGTAGCGATGAAGAGAGCAGGGATAGAGGTCGCCCTTTACCCGAAGGATTGGCGGGCTTCAGCTGGTGGGTCAGTAACCATTGGTACGCGATCGGCAGCTTGGGCGCCTATCGACCCACTAGACGCGGTGCTTGTCATAGATGAACATGATGAGGCCTATCAACAAGAATCTGCACCTACCTGGCATGCTCGTGACGTTGTGTTGGAGCGAGCTAGACGTAATGGGGCCCGGTGGGTAATAACGTCTCCCACGCCGTCACTTGAAGCGCTTACATGTGGCGCTCCTTTGTTGACTCCTGACCGGAGAACGGAACGAGCTGGTTGGCCAATTATCGAAATAGTTGATCTGCGTAGTGAAGCCCCGATGGCTGGATCGTGGTGTTCAGAGCAACTCTCGCGTTCGCTTCGAAATAACCGACGTGCTGTATGTGTCGTCAACCGTAAAGGTCGAGCCCGGTTTGCCTATTGCGACCAGTGCGGTGAATTAGCTAGGTCTGAAAAAACCGGCAAAGCTTTGGGTCTTGATGGTGACCGCCTGGTGCACCCCGCCGATGGCGACGATAGGCCTGCCGTTTGCTCGGCTTGTTCCTCTAGGAAATTTCGCAGAGTGAAACTAGGAGTGACGGGTGTAAGGGAAGAATTAGAA
>CAJWBN010000082.1 GCA_913020735.1 uncultured Acidimicrobiaceae bacterium | reverse complement strand
AGGCAGTGGCTAACAAGGCGGCCCCTGCGAAGAAGAAGGCTCCTGCGAAGAAGAAAATTTCTGCGAAGGCCCGCTTCAATGCGGCCTGGTTGAAGAAACAGCGTGAAGCTCTTTTGGCTGAGCGAGCGAGTTATACGCGACATGCTGAGTTTCTCGAGGCTGAAGCCGATCAGTTGGCTAGAGAGCGAGAGCCAGGCGATGTTCAGTTTGATGAGGAGTCGGGGGAAGGTGACTCGATTGCTGTAGAGCGAGATCGGGACCTGCAACTTTCTGCTCAAGCTCGCGCCGCGATCCAAGAGATCGATGACGCTCTCGAACGAATCAAAAAAGACACTTACGGTACAAGTGTTGTGTCTGGGCTTCCGATTCCGAAAGAACGTCTAGAGGCGATTCCATATGCCGACAAACGCGTTGAGGAGAAAGCCACCGGCATGTCGTGGCGTTGACCTTGTGGCTACGTCTCGAAAAGCCCCTAGATCACTCTGGATAGCCTTAAGCGCTGTCTTCGTGATAGCTGCTGACCAGTGGAGTAAGTACTGGGCTGTTGACGCCCTAAGTGATCGAACAATCGATGTTGTTTGGAAACTGCGCTTTCATTTAACAGGGAACACGGGTTTCGCTTTCAGTACGGGCCAAGGTCTGGGTCCCGTCTTGGGAGTTGTGGCGTTGGTTGTTGTTGTGGTTCTTTGGCGGATGCGAAGCAGGTTTTCTGGGGCGGTCTCTACTCTTTCGCTTGGGTTGGTTCTTGGAGGCGCGTGTGGGAACTTGATTGATCGTGCGTTGCGTACTCCGGGATGGGGTCGGGGAGCTGTTGTGGACTTTATCGACCTTCAGTTTTGGCCAGTTTTCAACGTGGCGGATATGGCGATCGTGTTCGGAGTTTTGCTGTTGTCAATAACGATGTGGGTAGACCAACGTGAAGCAGCGACCAATGCGTGAAGAAATCCCGAACGCGCTTGATGGCGAACGAGTGGATCGTGTTGCCGCTTTGATGACTGGGTTGAGTCGAAGCGCTATAGCAAAGCTGATCTCTAAAGGCGAAGTGAGTCGTAACGATGAGACAGTAGAAAACGGTTCAGATCGTGTAGCGCTTGGCGATCAAATCGAAGTAGATGTCCCCGTTGAGGAGGAGATCCCGGAGGAACTCATTGCCGATAGTGAGGTTGAATTCGAAGTAGTTCATGAAGATGACTCTGTGATTGTTGTCAATAAGCCCATCGGGTTGGTGGTTCATCCAGGCGCTGGCCGCAGCGGTTCTACTTTGGCTCATGGTTTGCTAGCTAGGTATCCAGAAGTTGCTCTGGTTGGTGAGTTCGACCGACCCGGAATCGTGCATCGTTTGGACCGCGACACCAGTGGGCTCTTAATCTGTGCACGAACGAATGAGGCATTAGCTCAACTGAGTCAAGATCTATCTGATCGTCGTATCCACCGCAGTTATTTAACGATCGTTGCCGGTTGCCCTGAAGCCCCCAAAGGGACTATCGAAGCTCCGATTGGTCGCAGCCGCCGCGCACGAACAAAGATGACGGTGACAGAGGATGGACGAGAAGCGAGAACTCATTATGAACTCCTAGAGACGTGGAGACACCCGACTCAAGCTTCACTTCTGAAGTGCACATTAGACACGGGCCGGACTCATCAGATTCGGGTCCATTTGCGGGCGATTAATTGTCCTGTTTTGGGCGATTCAACCTATGGGAAGAAGGATCCTTTCGGGATTGGGCGGCCGTTGCTCCACTCTGCTGAAATTTCTTTTCACCACCCCCTGAGCCAGGAAGAAATGAATTTCGTGTGCGCACCGCCGGCTGATTTTAACGAAGCGCTATCGGGGTTTCGAGCTCAAAACCCCGAGGATTCCTAGTCCTATTTCGACTAGCCCCTACAAAAAGTCAGGACTACCGAAAGAATCATTTGCGATTCTCTGTCTGTTTTAGGTTGTTTCGGCCTTGACGCACCTAGTGTGCGACTGTGGTAGTTGCCGAGGAGATGGTCATTCCATCTGGTGGAGAGAAGTCTGTCTCATCGATTATCCCAGCAGTTATCACACAACAACCAAACTTCTTGGTGTCTGACAGTGTGCTGTCGGCAGATTCGATCGTTCTCTTTGTCGTCGATGGTCTGGGATGGCACCAAATTGACAGTTATCGGGATGAACTTCCCTGTCTTGGTCAGGCTTTAGGAGCGCCAATAACGACGGTTGCTCCAAGTACGACCGCAACCGCATTGACATCTATTTGTACTGGCGTTTTGCCCGGAGAGCATGGCGTTGTCGGATACAAAGTAGATACGCCCAGTGGCCTGCTGAACTGTTTGCGTTGGACTAGTGGTTCACGGTTGATGATGAAAGACGTTCCCCCGATTGATTTTCAGCCGGTTGAACCGTTCTTGGGGAGCGCGCCTCCCGTAGTGACTCGGGCTGAGTTCCAAAAGAGCGGTTTTACTCAAGCGCATCTGAGAAACGGACAATTTTGTGGTTGGTGGTCGCCAGCAACCCTCGTGACGGAGATAGACGAACAAGTTAGGGCTGGGGCTCCCTTCGTTTACGCCTATTACGATGGTTTAGACAAAGTTGCTCATGTTCACGGGTTAGGCCGCCATTATTTAGATGAACTGAAGTTTGTAGACGCCCTCGTTGAACGCATAGCTGCGGAACTTCCAGAAGAGGCGGCGCTACTGGTCACGGCTGACCATGGAATGGTTGAAGTTGGGAATCAGATTTTTGATATCAGTGAAGAGCTTGTCCAACGAACATCTAGGACCTCGGGGGAAGCGCGGTTCCTATGGCTTCATGCCAAAGACGCCGAGACTGGGAGCCTCCTAGAAGCGGCAGAAATCCACTCTGACGTGGCGTGGGTAGTGGGCATAGAGCAGGTTTTGGATGAGCACTGGTTTGGAGTGCATGTAACTCCGGAAGCACGGATGAGGATGGGGGAAGTCGCCATCGTTGCCCGTGAACCTGTGGCTCTGATGGACCCCCGGCAACCAGATGCTCCTCACTTAGTTGCCCGACACGGCTCGATGACTCGGGAAGAGATGCTTGTTCCCTTTCTTACCTTCTGGCAATAATTTTAGTTCGTTCAGCTAGATGCGCCGGTAGAATTCGGACATGGTTGAGCAGCAATCAGACTCGGCTGGCGCACCGTCAGAGTCGACTCCGGAAGACGTCGAGCTGATCGAACCTCAGAGCGCCATCGATGGTGGTGAAGAACCTCCCGCGATTTCAGAGCCCGGTAAGGTCATGCGGATTGGCTCGATGATTAGAACTTTGTTGGACGAAGTTCGCGAAGCCCAGCTAGATGAAGCCAGCCGCGATCGTATGAGAGAAATTTATGAACAGTCGGTCGAAGAACTGTCTGAGGCCTTAGCCCCTGAACTTAGAGATGAGCTAGCACGGCTTGCATTACCGTTTAGTTCCGACTCTCCATCGGAAGGCGAATTGCGTGTCGCACAAGCGCAATTAGTTGGTTGGCTTGAGGGACTGTTCCACGGTATTCAGGCAGCAGTTGCAGCTCAGCAAATGATGGCGCAACGCCAACTAATGGAAATGCGCCAGGGTGCGCTTCCACCTGGGCTTGAAGCCACAGTGGGGACCGACAACGCGCAGCCGGAGGGTCATCCGGGAGGCGTTTACCTATGATTTTTGGTGATGTTTTGCTCAAATCCGATTTATCGGCTGGACTATCAAGCCGACGTGCACTGATGGAGGAAACTTCCTGATGGCCCTGACGGTCGAAACAAAAGATTGCACTGCCCTAAGCGATGCTGAAATCGAAGAAATGGCGGATCTGATTGAAGATGAGCCAGTTGTTTTCGATGTGGGGGAGTTGTCTAAACAGAGAGATGCTTGGGTACTCGTGACCCAGGTGCGAGATGGCAACAAGTTGTCTGCTTACGGCTTTTGCACCCTGGAGCGTGTGGGTGGGGATCCAACCGTTTTGATAGGTCTAGCTGCAGTTAAAAGAACGAGTCGTAGAGAGAGCGCACTTAAAGCAATGGTGACTGACCAAATGCGTCGTGCTGTGCTCGCATTCCCCGATGAGGATGTTCTTGTTGCAACGCAAATGGCGGACCCAGCTGCATTTGATGCTTACAAGCCACTTAGCCGTGTGGTCCCACGCCCCGGTTACGAAGCCAACGGTGAGGATCGAGCTTGGGGCCGCCGGTTGGCGAAGCGTTTCGAAGTGAGAGGTGAGTACAAAGCTAAGGAGTTCCGTGTTTATGGTGAAGGACGCCCGTCTTTAGTCCTCAACCACAGTTCTTCGAAGCCAGAAAGCATCAAACCCGAGGTATCAGCGCTGTTTGATGGACATGACGTCCTCAAAGGCGATGCATTGGTGACCTTTGGCTGGGCTACTCGCGAGAAGCTCGCGAAATTGCTTTAATTCTTCGGCAGCGCTCGTGGACTTCTCTGAACTAATCCACAAGCGGAAAATGACTAGATCTTTTCTGGCAGACCCAGTTCCGACAGCAACGTTGGATCGGGTTCTTGACAGTGCACGCCGGGTGCCATCTGCAGGGAACACTCAAGGGTTCGATTTCGTTGTCCTTGAAGGTGCCGAAACATCTCTTTATTGGGATGTGACCCTTCCGCCAGAGCGTAGAGAAAAGTTTCGTTGGCAGGGGCTGTTGCGTGCTCCGGTACTTGTAACTATTTGGGGTGATGCCGATGCTTATCTGCACCGGTACGGTCAAACAGACAAGGCTCATAGTGGGTTAGCCGACGAAGTTGATGCATGGGTAACTCCCTACTGGATCGTTGATAGCGGTTTCGCCGCAATGACGATGCAGCTCGCAGCTATTAACGAAGGATTAGGGGTTTTGTTCTTTGGGATGTTCGAACATTCGAGTGCTCTTGCAAAGGCTCTGGGAGTGCCTAATGAGCGCACGCCCATCGGGACTATTGCATTGGGATGGCCTGATCATGCTGATACGGCATTAGGTCGCTCTGCCTCAATGGAGCGTCGTCCGCTAGAGGAAGGAACGAACAGTGTTGTGCATCGCGGACGCTGGTAGCCGACTAGCTCACAGGGAGCAAATATGAGCGGTTCTCGAAAAACTGATCAAGCTGGTTACGAGATTGTTGGTGACTTGTTTCATCGTTACTTAACTGGACTTATTCTGGCGCTAGTTGTTGAAAGTGGACCAGACAAAGCGGCAGCAGTGGTGCACAGACTTTTCCGTCGCCAACAAGAAGAGCGATTTCTTCCAGGGTTAGAGAAACTCGGACTCCTTGAGGAATCTGACGCTGTCGCTTGCGCCAAATATCACTACCTTTCAAATTATTTGGGCGGAGTCTCTGTTGCATTTATTCCAGAGTCAGAGAAAAAGGCTTGGATCAGGTACGCACCACCTAGATGGATTTTTGATGGAACAGCTATAGCCGCCATTCCGACTGAGGTATCAAGGGCGATGTTGTCCGGCTGGCATGCAAATAATGGAGTTTTGCTCGGTAACCCGAATCTAGGGTTTGTGTGTACAGGTCAGACGGTTGACGGCCTGCCAGGGCTCGAGGGTTATTACATCGAAGAAGATCAGGCGCTTGCAGCGGACAATCTTCTGAGATTTCGCTATGGCGAAAGTTGCCCACCCGTTGACAACAAAAAATTGCCGGTTCTGGATAGCGAAGAATGGCCAGCTGACCGCCTCCTGAAGGTCATTCGCAATTACAGCATGGATTACATACGCAACATCATTCCGGTGATGTCTCAGGAGTTGGGACCGCTAGTGGCTCAGGGAATTCTCTACCGAACGGGCCGCAAGATAGGCATGCAGTATTCGTCAGCGGTCCAAACAACTTTAGGCTTGACTGAACCGATTGAGGTCTTGGGCGCGCTCCTGGCTGCACAAGGAGACGTGGTGGAGCGAGATGGATCAGAGTTGTCACAGCTTTCCTGGCGTCTAATGAGCGGACTGGAATCAGAGTGCACCCCCGAATGGATGGACGGTCTAGCTGGGTTATGGGAGGGGATTCTTCTCGCGATTGAGCCGGATCTCCGACTGGATCTTGTGAGGCGCCTTGATCTGGGTGAAGACGCGTTTCTGTGGAGGACCTCAGGATCGGGTCGACCCAAAGGCTTTTAGGACTGAAATCCTTCAATCGTTGAGGTCAAATCATCCAGGTAATGCAGAGTTTCATCGGCTGAAGGCAAATCAAAATTGACCGGCGTGAAAATAAATTGAGTTACTCCAGCTTCGGCGTAGCTTTCTAGTCGTTCTGGACGTGGGCGGCCCCACACATAAAGAGAGATTGGTATTGAAGATCCGTCTCGGCCAGCTTCGTCGGCCAAATCTCGAAAACGTTGGATACCGGCAATTACGTCGGGTTTTCCATCCACGTTCATAACCCCAACATCGATAGGAGCCCATTCGTCGGCGTACTCGGCGGCATGCTTGATACCCAATGGTCCAGCATTCCCTAGAGCTATCGGCACTGTTCCGTTGGTGGGTTTAGGAAAGACCCACGAGGGGGAATAGCTATCCCAGGTGCCGGTGAACTCGGCTTCCTCTTCGGTCCAGGCTAGGCGTAGGCCTTCTACGCGTTCTCGCATGGCGGAGTATCGCTTTTTGAATGGGATGTCTGGGCGGTGGTTCTCCAACTCTTCCTCGTTCCAGCCGACTCCGATGCCCATTACCACTCGGCCTTGCGACAACACGTCTGCAGTGGCAACCGTGCAAGCAAGGTCTAGAAGGTCGTGTTCGAGTAATAGGCAGATGCCCGTACCTAAGACCAAGTTTGTTGTCTCTGCCGCCGCAGCCGCAACAGATACCCATGGGTCCATCATGTGAAAATAGCTGCCCGGCAGTTGACCTCCATTTGGGTAGGGGCTGCGCCTCTCTACGGGTATGTGGCTGTGTTCTGGGAACCAGACAGAATCGAAACCGCGGCTCTCTAGCTCTCTGGCTAGATGTCCCGGAAGGATCCCGTTGGCGTGATTTCCTGTGAGGTAACCAAATTTCATACAGGAATCTTATGACTATCTGGGCAGGCAAAGCTAAGTCTTCTATGGTTCGTCGTATGAAAATCCACTTAGTCGAGGCGAATCTAGAGATGGTGATGTGACAGCTTTATCTGTTTGGTTCGCAGGATCACGGCCTCGCACTTGGCCAGCGGCTCTTGTTCCAGTAGTGGTCGGAACTGCCGCTGCTCAGGAGCGCCCCGACTTTCTCCGCGCCTTTTTGGCTTTGGTGGTGGCGTTAGCTCTGCAAATAGCTGTGAACTACGCGAACGATTACAGCGATGGAGTTCGGGGGACTGATGACAAACGAGTGGGCCCGCAGCGACTTGTTGCGTCGGGTGTCGTTTCTCCTTCAAGCGTGAAACGCGCTGCTTTTTCTTTCTTTGGTGTAGCGGCGGTCGCCGGCCTTTACCTTTCATCGGTTACCAGTTGGTGGCTGCTGCTAATCGGTGCCTCGGCGATAGCGGCTGCTTGGTGCTACACCGGAGGACCGAAACCTTATGGGTATCGCGGTCTCGGGGAACTATTCGTCTTTGTTTTCTTTGGGTTAGTGGCATCGATCGGTACGACTTACGTCCAAGATGAGGATATTTCCCCTTTGGCAGTCGGAGTCTCGGTACCGGTCGGCTTGTTGGCGGTTGCTCTGCTTGTAACCAATAATCTTCGCGACCTACCCGGCGATGAGGTAGCTGGTAAACGTACTTTGGCTGTCCGCATCGGTGATAGGCCTACCCGAGTCTTGTACGCAGTGCTAGTGGTGATGGCGTTTCTCTCTTTGCCTTACTTGAGTCTCTTAAGGCCAGGGGCGTTACTAGCTTTGTTGGCGTTGCCCGCTGCGGTGGTTCCCATTCGTTCGGTGCTGAGAGGCGCTGCGGGTCTTGAACTGGTTTCTGTTCTCGGAGCGACAGGTAAGTTGCAGATGATTTACGGCGCTTTGCTGTGCGTAGGTCTTGCTCTGGGTATCTAGCTCAGTCGAGAAGAGATCCGAGAAAAAGTTGAGTAATTCCGCCGCTTAGTAGAACTCTATTGACGTCGCTGAAGCCAACTGAGCGAAGTCCGCTCAGGAGTTGTTGAGTTTCAGGAAGATACTGAACGGACTTTGGAAGGTATTTGTAGGCGTTGCGATCGGACATCAAGGCGCCAATTTTGGGAACTACCTTTCCGAAGTAAAAGCTATGTCCCAAGCGAAGTAACGGATTTGAAGGCTGGGCTACGTCCAGTAAACCGATCCGTCCTCCCGGTTTGAGTACTCGAGATATTTCCGCAAAGAATTCATCCAAGTTCGTAAAGTTCCGCAAGGCGAAACCGCACGTGACTCCATCAACGCTATTGGATGGTATTGGGAGGCGTAGGGCGTCGGCTCTAATCAATGGAGCATCAGTCTTTGCGGCTTCCAGCATTCCGGCACTGAAATCGAGTCCGATGGGGTCGAGACCGTAACGCAAAAGATCGTTACAGAAGTCGCCTGTTCCGCACGCAAGATCTAGAACTGTTGATCCCGCTGGGAGGTCTAGTGCCTTCACTGTGCGTCGGCGCCACCCTACGTCCATGCGAAAGGTCATTAGTCGATTGACTAAGTCGTAGCGGGGAGCGATCTGGTCGAACATGTGCTCGACAGCGGCCGATTTCTCATCTCCCTGAGGAAGTTCGTCGCTATGCATCGGCTTATCTTCGGATCAGTTGAGTTTCAGCTGTACACGCGGTAGATGCATTCGGCTACGCAGGCGGGTCTTTCGGAACCTTCGATTTCGAAGACCAGTTCCGTGGTGTATTGCGCTCCGCCATCAAATCTTGAAACTTCGTTAAGAGTGGCGCCCATTCGGACATTTGAACCGACTGGTACAGGTGCGGTGAAACGGATTTTGTTAGCGCCGTAGTTGACTCCCATTTGGACGTCACCGCCAATGACGAATGCTTCGGACATGCACATAGGGGCTAGCGAGAGCGTCAGGTAGCCATGAGCGATTGTTGTACCGAAGGGTCCCGACTTGGCTTTTTCTTCGTCAAGGTGGATCCATTGGAAATCCCCCGTTGCTTCAGCAAACTTTTGAACCTGCTCCGGTGTAATCGTGTGCCATTCGCTGTATCCAATATGTTGCCCGACCCTGCTTTCAAGATCGTCGATTCCATCAATATGAGTAGTCATGGTTGGGAGTTTAGGGGCATCTTCTAGGCGAACCAGATCCTTCTGTATTCCTTGCTTTGCGGGTGAAGCAATAGGACTAGGAGAACTATGTCAAACATCAATCGGAGCAGAAACCCAAGCAGATCGATGTCGTAGCGGACACCTATCCACAGTGTTGCCACTACCGAGTAGATCGCTGCTGAAAGAGCTAAGCGAAATCCAATTTTTTTCTCATTTGCTATGCCGAGACCGCCACCGATGAGCGCAACTAGGAGTAGGAGTGGAAATATTCGCGAAGCGAATAGTCCGAGTAGGTCGTAGGGGAGTTGGCGGTAGTAGACACTGCCGAAGAGGACAATGCTTGCGCCACGGAAATAGGCCAGCATCACAGCGCTGTACAAAGTTTGAGGTTGAGTGGGATTCAACCAGCGGAGATTATTCACTTGTTCAGTGTGGCAGAGGTCGAGCAGAAACACTCAGGGTTTCTGGCGCTTTGAGACTTTGACTCGGTGCTCTGCTCGAAGTTGACCGCAGGCAGCGTCGATATCCTTTCCCCTTGAACGTCGTAAGGTAACCGAAATTCGATTGTTTTCTAATGCAGTCGTATATTCCGATATCACTTCAGGACTTGCCTGCACAAACTGGTCATCTCCAATTGCATTGTATTCAATTAAGTTTACCTTGGAAGGTACTTGCTTACAATAGGAAACCAGTGCATCAATATCTGCTTGTTTATCATTAATCCCTTTCCACACTACCACTTCAAAAGTGATTTTGCTTTTTGTTTTTTCATACCAATACTTAAGTGCTTCCAATAGCTGGTTGAGCGGGAAAGATTTTGTAAATGGCATCAGTCGATTTCTTGTTTCTTCGATTGCAGAATGCAAAGAAACTGCCAATTTAAACTTTGGATTATGTTCTGAAATTTCTCGAATAATTTTTGTAATTCCAGAAGTTGATACTGTGATGCGTTTGGGTGACATTCCTAACCCATCAGGTGAAGTGATTTTATCAATAGCAGCCAAAGTGTTTTTATAATTCATCAAAGGTTCGCCCATTCCCATAAAAACAATATTGGTCAGTGGACGATTGTAATACAATTGACTTTGTTTGTCGATTTCAACAACCTGATCATAAATCTCATCTGGGTTGAGATTCCTCATTCGTTTGAGTTTGGCAGTCGCACAAAAATGACAGTCCAAGCTACATCCAACCTGACTCGACACACAAGCCGTAGAACGTGTGTCAGTAGGAATCAAAACAGATTCTACAAGATACCCGTCATGAAGGCGAATGGCATTTTTGATCGTGCCGTCATCACTCCTCTGTAGTTTTTCAACCGCAATATGATTAATCACAAAATACTCTTCTAAAAGCGAGCGATGCGACTTTGACAAATTGGTCATTCCCAAAAAATCGTGAGTTCCCTTGCTCCAAAGCCACTCGTAAACCTGATTGCCTTTGAAAGCAGGAGCTGAATGAGAGGTAAAAAAATGACGTAACTCGTCCAAGGATAAGACACGAATATCACGACGTGCTTTCTCCATGGTTATAGAATTAACATCGCGTCGCCATAAGAGTAGAAACGGTATTTTTTCTTAACGGCTTCTTGATAAGCTTTTTTCATAAAATCGTGCCCCGCAAAAGCTGAAACCATCATCAAAAGCGTGGACTTTGGCAAATGGAAGTTAGTCACCATGCTATCCGCAATACTGAACTCGTGGGGTGGAAAGATAAACTTATGTGTCCAACCTCGATAGGTATTGAGTGTTTGACTAGAAGACACCGCACTTTCCAATGCAC
>CAJWBN010000081.1 GCA_913020735.1 uncultured Acidimicrobiaceae bacterium | reverse complement strand
ACAGTCACTCTGTTGTCGGTTCCCAAAGGCTGGTTTAACGACAACATTTCGCACAAAGTAGGAACTTCTGAAAGGCTGTTGAGATGCGCTTTAGCTTTTGGACTGGTAATGGCCAATCATGGGACGACACTCTTGAGGGTTGTCGATATGCCGAAAAAACTGGCTGGGATGGCATCTGGTATGCAGACCATTTCATGCCTAACGAAGAAAACGTTGATCAGCCAATTCATGAGGCATGGTCGGTGTTGGCTGCTATTGCTGCCTGCGTTCCGCGAGTTCGCATCGGTCCGCTGGTAGCGGGAAATACTTATAGAAACCCGGCACTGACAGCGAAGATAGCCACAACCATTGACCACATATCCGGTGGACGGCTAGTTCTGGGTCTTGGAGCAGGGTGGCAGGAGAACGAGCACGAGAAATATGGTTTCGATTTCTCAACTGTTAAAGGCCGTCTGGACAGACTTGATGAAGCTGTTGAAATCATAACTTCGCTTCTAACGAATACCCGCACCGACTTTGACGGCGACCATTACACCTTGGTCGATGCGCCTCTTGATCCAAAGCCAATACAACACAAGATCCCCCTCATGATCGGGGGCGGAGGACGCAAGCGGACGTTACGCACAGCAGCGCTTCACGCCGACGAATGGAACTATTGGGGAATGCCGGACGACATAGAAGAACTCTGCGCAGTGTTGAATGCTCATTGTGAGGATGTTGGTCGCGACCCCGGAGAGATTCAACGATCAGCTTGTGCGCTGATGTTTATTGCCGAAGACGAAGAAAAACTCTCTCGGTTTCGCGGTAAAGATTTTGGGCGCGCCACAATTATCGGAACTCCTGCCGAAGTCATAGATACCGTTGGGGCTTATGCCGAAGTTGGGTTAGATGAGTTGATCGTTCCAGACTTTACTTTCGGACCGCTTGACCGAAAGAAAGAGTCCATGGACCTTTTTATTGAGCAAGTAGCCCCTGAATTTCGTTAGCTCTCAGACCAATCGACCTCGGTGACTAACTCACCCATGCGATTTTCCGCTTCTCGAGTTTGGCCACCTGCATCTAAGAAACTGCGCATCGCCGGTGCTGCTTCTTCAGTTCGAAGCAGTTGTTGAAAGAGAAAGCGCTCTTCCATCAATCCTTCGCTCAAAGGCAAAGTTTCTGCGTTGTTCACTGCTTCTTTGGCTAGAGCTACTGCATGTGGTGGAAATGAAGCGATCCGCAGAGCTAAATCGGTCACGAATGGGCGTAGATCGTCAGAAGGTAGTGCTCGATTCAGGTAGCCCCAATCAGCTGCGGTCTCAGCATCAATATCAACGCCTCCTAGGATTATTTCCATAGCTCTTCCCCGGCCCACCAAGCGAGGTAAACGTTGGGTCCCAGTGCCTCCGGGGAGGATGCCAATTGGAACTTCCATTTGATTAACCACAGTCTTATTCAATGCGCCGAATCTCATGTCGCATGACATTGACAGTTCGCTTCCACCGCCGCCGACTCTCCCACCGATTTCCACGATCGTGACCTTGGGCATTGTTCGGTAGGTTTCGCACATCAAATGAAAGCCTTCGAGTTCTTCTGGTTTCTCGGCAGGCCCTTCCACGGGGAATTCTAAAATTGCGGAAACGTCAAAATGGGCAATGAAAAAATCAGGGTCATCGCTCCTTAATACAACGACCACCACAGAATCATCAGTTGACACCTGGGCTCCAAATTTTGCTAACTCACGAAACAAGGAGGGGGTCATGACGTTCATTGGGGGAGCATCGATGGTCACGAATGCCACACCGTTGGTCCGTTCAATCTTGAGAAATTCAAAGTCTTCATCAGCTAGGTAAGTGCTCATGTAGAGAGTCTCGCGGCTCAGCGGAACAAATGCTGAAGATCTGCTGTGGTAGAACATTCGTTCGATACTTGCCCGAACAGGTGTTCGGATGTACCGTACTTCTGTCCGCACAATTTCGGGGTCTGACCCTGAGCGTACGGTTTCCACAGACAGGATTCAGTATCTGCCTGTCAAACACACTTGGCTTCAAGCGAAGCCAAACATTCGTCCGAGGAGGACCAGCAGCGTGGAACGAGAAAAAGCACTCGACATGGCACTTTCGCAGATTGAGCGTCAATTTGGCGAAGGCGCTGTTATGAAAATGGGCGAACGCGGCCAAATGAAAGTTGAAGCCGTCTCGACAGGTAGTTTGGCGATCGACATGGCTCTTGGCATTGGGGGCCTTCCCAGAGGTCGCGTTGTTGAGGTTTATGGCCCCGAAGCATCAGGAAAGTCCACGTTAGCGATGCATGTCGTTGCGGAAGCTCAACGTACTGGTGGCATTTGTGCTTATGTTGACGCCGAACATGCCATGGACCCCGATTACGCCCAAAACATTGGCGTTGACGTCGATGAGTTACTTATTTCTCAGCCAGATACTGGTGAGCAAGCGCTTGAGATTACGGACATGCTTATTCGATCAGGGGCAGTTGATGTGGTTGTCATCGACTCCGTAGCTGCTTTAACTCCAAGAGCTGAAATTGAAGGGGAAATGGGTGACACCCATGTTGGTCTGCAAGCTCGCCTTATGTCCCAAGCGTTGCGCAAATTAACTGCCAATCTGAATAAGACTAAAACCATTGTCATCTTCATAAATCAGCTCCGGGAGAAAATTGGTGTCATGTTTGGTAGCCCCGAGACGACACCAGGTGGTCGAGCGTTGAAGTTCTATTCATCGGTCCGGATAGATATTCGCCGGATTGAAGCGATTAAATCCGATGGTGAAATAACGGGCGGTCGGACGCGCGTCAAAGTTGTTAAGAACAAGGTTGCTCCACCTTTCCGGCAGGCTGAATTTGACATTATGTATGGCAAAGGAATTAGCCGTGAAGGTTCACTTGTTGATGTTGGAGTAGAACAAGGCATCGTCAAGAAATCGGGCGCTTGGTACACCTATGAAGGTGAGCAGCTAGGACAAGGCCGTGAGAACGCAAAGCAATTCTTGACAGACAATCCGGAAGTGATGGTTGAGATTGACGGGCGAATCAGGTCTCAGTTAGGTATTGGGGAAGTTGAAGATGAAACCGGAGCATCTGTGGCTGATTCCGATGTTGAAGAGGTCCTTGACGCTGCTGATGGTTAGACATTGCTGCGGGCACTTGTGTAATTGATCTTCACCATTTCTTTTTATTGAGCCGTCATGGTGCCATTTCTGGTTATAGCTTTGAACGAGTCCGAACTCGTTCAGAAGTGGGTGTGATGGCCGATAATCAAGAGAAACCGCAGAATGTCTTTGACTTTGACTACTCGCGGGACGGTCGAGAACGACCGCCTCAGGACTATTACGAACACATCAAGGAAAAGTTCGCTTCAGAACGAGACCTGAGGTTGGGTTACCGCCCACCCGGCACGGACCACTACACGTCTGACTTCACGGGCGACTTTGCCAAATACGCAGTCGATCCGTACGGCCATGAAGTTGAAGATCGAGAAGCCCTCAACGATGAGGTTGAGGTTCTGTTTATTGGAGGTGGATTTTCAGCGCTTCTAACCTCAGCCCGACTGAGGGAAAAGGGCGTGGAGAGTATTCGAATCGTCGAACGCGGGGCGGACGTGGGTGGCACTTGGTATTGGAATCGCTACCCGGGCGTTGCATGTGACGTGGTTGCCTACGACTACTTACCGCTGCTTGATGAGACGGGATACGTACCGACCCGGCACTATGCCGGAGGTGAAGAAATATACGAATACTGCAAAATGATCGCGGATAGGTTCAATCTTTATGACTTAGCCGTTTTTGGCACGACCGTGACTTCGACGGTTTGGGATGCCGAATCAGAGCTATGGAACGTAGAGACTGACCGTGGCGACACTATTAAGGCTCGATTCGTTGTTTGTGCGAATGGCACCCTTTCCAAGCCGAGACTTGCGAAAATTGATGGCGTTGAAAATTTTAGTGGCTACTCATTTCACACCTCCCGGTGGGATTATGAGTACACCGGCGCGCAGTTAGAAAATTTGAAAGATAAGCGCGTAGGGATAATTGGAACTGGCGCTAGCGCCGTGCAGGCGATCCCGGAGTTAGGCAAAGCGGCGAAAGAGCTCTACGTCTTCCAGAGGACACCTTCATCTATCGACGTTAGGGATGATTGGGAAACCGATCCAGAGTGGGCAGCTACGTTGGAACCAGGTTGGCAGGCGGCCCGTCGTGCCCGAGCAATCGAAGGGCCGCAGATATCTGACGCAGTTAAAGCGCGTAGACAAGCGATGTCGCGGGAAGAGAAAGTCCAGCGGCAAGAAAACGCCAACATTGACGCAATGATGCGAATTCATAACCGGATCGACGAAGTAGTCGAGGACCCAGCGACAGCTGAATCTCTTAAGCCCTGGTACATGCTGATGTGTAAACGCCCTTGTTTTCACAACGAGTATCTACCCACCTTTAATAGGCCTAATGTCACTCTGGTCGACACTGAAGGACAAGGGATTACACAAATCAACGAAACCGGACCCGAGTTCGATGGCGTGCAGTATGACGTCGACGTGTTGATTTATGCGACCGGCTTTGAAGTTCAACAAACCGGTATCTATAACCAGATTGTGGGTGAAGACGGGCTTGACCTAAATGCCAAATATTCGAACGGCATCCGGACTCTGCTTGGTATTCATTCCCAGGGCTACCCCAATTTATTCATCATGGGTGGCTATCAAGCTTTCTTCGCGTTCAACTTGACCGATGTCCTGAATAGTCAGGGCGAACATATTGCTGATTGCATTGATTTCGTCCGACAGAACGGTATACACAGCCTTGATTGCACGCATGATGCTGAAGAGCAATGGGTGCAAGAGGTGATCGACCATCGCGGAAAAACGAATAGAAATCGTGATTGCACCCCCGGGTACTACAACTTTGAGGGGGCTGATAATCGACGTCAAGATGGCAATTACAACGGAACGATGAAGCAGTATCTCGGCCATATGTCTGAGATTCGAGAAAATATGGCTGACCACTTTGTTTTTACACATCGTTAGAAACAGAGAAAGAGTTAACCGATACTTCGGGCCCTGCTGATCCCATAATGACGTGATCAGCCCAATAACCTAGTGAGCGTGAACCGCAGGTATGTAGTGCGCACCTATGGGTGTCAAATGAACGAGCACGACTCGGAACGTATCGCGGGGATGCTTGAGATGGATGGGCTCGAAGAGGCCGAATCCTTCGATGATGCGGATGTCATCGTCCTTAATACATGCTGTATTAGAGAGAACGCTGATAACAAGCTCTATGGTCAACTTGGGAACCTAAAAAAGTTGAAAGAAGAGCGACCTGAGCTTCAGATCGCTGTCGGAGGCTGTTTGGCTCAGAAAGACCGTGATGCCATTCGAGAAAAAGCCCCGCATGTCGATGTGGTATTCGGAACCCACAATGTTGGTCGCGCAACCGATTTACTAGATCACGCTCGCGTTAGCGGCCCGATCACTGAAATTATCGAAGAATCTGAATCTTTCCCGTCCGCTTTGCCTGTTAAACGAGACGCGCATCATGCTGCATGGGTAACTATTCAAATTGGCTGCGACAATTCGTGTGCGTTTTGCATAGTCCCTGCAGTCCGAGGCAGAGAAATCTCGCGCCCTTATAGCGAACTTGTAGGCGAAGTTGAACAATTGGCGTTAACGGGTGTGACTGAAATCACGCTGCTTGGCCAAAACGTAAATAGTTACGGTCGCGATCTCACTCTAAAACTTCGCGGTACTGAACTAACCGCTGAGTCAAGCCAACTTGTTGGAGAAAATTGGGTTCGAGGCCCCCACACGGCCCGACCACTCTTTTCGGACTTGCTCCGTTCCGTGGCTGCTGTCAGCGGAATTCGACGAGTGCGTTATACAAGTCCGCATCCAAAAGACTTTCGTCCCGAAACTATCGAGGCCATGGCCCAAGTGCCCGAGGTCTGTGAACATCTTCACCTGCCGTTGCAATCTGGAAGTGACAAAATTCTTTCGGCGATGCATCGTGGGTACACGGCGGACAGGTATCTCGAGAAAGTCAGCGCGGCGAGGCATGAAATGCCGGACTTAGCTTTAAGCACGGACATTATTGTTGGATTCCCTGGGGAAACCGATCTGGACTTCGAGAAGACCCTGGAAGTTGCGGCTGAAGTCAAGTTCGACAATGCATACACATTTGTGTATTCACCGCGACCGGGTACAGAAGCAGCGGAGTCTTTAGAGCAGGCGGTCCCAGCGAAAATCTCTTCGGATCGGATGGAACGACTGCGAAAAGTTATTGAAAGAACAAGCCTCAAAGGTAATGAATCGAGAATTGGTCGCGAAGAAGAAGTCATCGTCGAGGGTCATTCGAAACGCGACAACAAAATGTTGACTGGACGTACCCGTCACAATCGATTGGTTCATTTCCCTGCTCAACAAATGATTCGTCCGGGCTCGTATGCGCAAGTTCGAGTTACCGAAGCGCGCACCTTCAATCTCGTCGGCGAACTTGTTGAAGTGACCGCAGCGGCGAAGCATCGAACCCGAATACCGGTGGTGTCTTCCTGAGCCCGGGGAAGCGGTTGCAGGAGAGGCCCATCGTTATTGTTGGCCCCACTGCTTGTGGTAAATCCGCGTTTGCCCTAGAAATTGCGCGTCAAGTTCATGGAGTCGAGCTGTTATCGGTTGACTCAATGCAGGTGTATCGCCGGATGAACATTGGGACTGCTAAGCCCACTGTCGAAGAGCAACGGGAGATTTCTCACCACTTGATAGACCTAGTTGACCCAAGCGAAACGTTTACTCTCGTCGATTTTCAAAGAGTCCATGACTCTGTAAGGACTGAGATTCAGGAAAGAGATGGGATCCCGTTACTTGTTGGCGGTACCGGCTTATATGTGCGAGCGGTCGTTGACCGACTAACGCCGCCGCCGCAGTTCAGTCACATAGCGTCACAGTTGGATGCTGAGCCGGACACGAAGCTCTTACACCAACGATTGACAGAGCTAGATCCAACAGGTGCTGAGCGCATGGAGGACACGAATAGACGCAGAATAATACGTGCTTTAGAAGTGTCTATTGGTACAGGCAAGCCCTTCTCCTCATTCGGACCGGGTTTAGATACCTACCCCGATGTTCCATATCGAATCATTGGTATTGAAATTGGCCGAGACGACCTAGATGAGCGAATTCGCCAACGCTACGAAGATCAGATTGAGACAGGTTTCTTAGAAGAGGTTCGCAGTTTGGCTGAAGGTGAGCTCTCCAAGACGGCGGGACAAGCTCTTGGATACAAGGAACTATTAGCCCACGTTCGCGGGGAGTTGTCATTTGACGATGCTCTTGAACTAGCGATTCAACGCACCAAGCGTTTCGCAAGACGCCAGCAACGCTGGTTTAGACGTGATCCTCGGGTGGAATGGGTAACCACCGGTGATCTCGAGACAGTCGTCCATCAAATTTCGTCACAGAAGTAGGGTCAAAAACTGTGACAATGTTGTAGGAGCTTTCTATGCGGCTAACAAAACATCACGGATTAGGAAATGATTTCCTCGTTTGTTTAACGGATGAGGAACCGACTGAGGTCAGTGCTCTCGCGCGACGAATCTGTGATCGTCGGACAGGGATCGGCGCCGATGGCTTAATAGTTGGTCTTCCAGGCATTAATGGCTCCGACCTTGTCATGGTTCTGCATAACGCAGACGGTTCTTTTGCTGAGATGAGCGGTAACGGCATCCGGTGTCTTGCTCAAGCCCATGCAATGGCTAATCAAACAGGTGCTGCCTCTTTCGAGATAGACACAGGAGGTGGGCGACGTCACGTTGAAATAGACGGAGATGGCCCTGAGGCGCAGATAACAGTGAGTATGGGTCTAGTAGGAGCGGGGCCAGGTGTTCATGATGAAATCGCCAATGAGGTCGGACATTCGATGTCAGCCACGGCTGATCTCGGTAACCCACATTTGGTATTGGTAGTGGAGGACTGTTCAACGGTCGATATGTCAGATCTGGGCAGTCGGTATGAAGCGTTCTACCCAGATGGCATAAATGTTGAGGTGATCTCGTTAAGCCGTGGGGAGTCAGACAAACTTGACATGGTGGTTTGGGAGCGCGGTGTTGGGGTCAGTCAAGCCTGCGGCACTGGCGCTATAGCGGCAGCTGTTCGAGCGAATCAGTGGAACTTGGTAAGAGATGATGTGCATGTCCAGATGCCCGGGGGGTCGGTGCGGGTGCTCGTCGGGGAAGAGCCGATATTGGTAGGCCCTGCCGAGTATGTCGGAGCCATCGAAGTTTCTGTATGACGAACTCTTCCGATGATCAGTTTGAGGATGCCACTCACCGAGGTGGTTTCGGAGAATTTGCCGGCGAGACGACCGGCCTTATAGACCGGTCTTTTCGAGAACAGATTGTCCTAGTCGGAGTTCAGTTTCCCGGTGCCTCAGATGACCAGGTAGATGCGAATCTGAATGAGTTGGCGCAACTCGTGGATACCGCTGGGGCGGACCCAGTCGACAGAGTTGTCCAAAAACGCGAAGCTCCGGATCCTGCTACCTACGTAGGAAAGGGCAAAGCTGCTGAAATCCAGGCGACTTCTGAGGTGTTAGACGCTGACACAGTGGTATTTGACGATGAGCTCAGTCCAGCTCAACAATTCAACCTTGAAAAGATCCTGAAACGGACAGCATTAGATCGAACGGCTGTCATTCTTGATATTTTTGCCCAGAATGCGACGACACTAGAAGGAAAAGCTCAAGTTGAGTTGGCGCAACTCAGGTACCACCTACCTCGACTGCGTGGCAGAGGAAACCAACTCAGTCAACAGGCCGGTGGTATTGGAACAAGGGGCCCCGGGGAGACACAGCTAGAGGTAGATCGTCGTAGAATTCAGCGACGCTTGGCGAAGCTGGAAAAAGATCTATCCGGTTTACGTCGTACGCGAAAAAATCAACGAAAATCACGTCGACGTTCTCGGTTTCATACTGTCGCAATTGTTGGTTATACCAATGCTGGGAAATCGACGTTGCTGAATCGTCTTACTGGAGCTGGAGTATTAGTTGAAGACCGACTTTTCGCGACGTTAGACGCAACGACCCGACGACTTCAGCTCCCGGGCGGGGAAACAGTTCTTATGACCGACACTGTCGGTTTTATTCAGAAACTGCCTACGGGCTTAGTTGAGGCATTCAAATCGACGCTCGAAGAAGTAGCTGAGGCAGACTTGCTTCTTCATGTAGTCGACGGCGCTGGCCCCGATCCGGACGGCCAGATGGCAGCAGTTCGTTCAGTGTTGCGAGAAATTGGTGCTGGAGATGTGCCTGAACTCATCGCGTTTAATAAATCAGATCAAGTCAAAGATGACGGTATGGACCATTTGCTGCGTCGAAATGAAGGATCTTTTGCCTTCTCAGCTCGAACTGGCGAAGGGATAGAGATCCTATTGTCCTCAATTGGTGATCGTTTGCGAAGTTTGACCGAAGTTGTGGAGTTAGTTATCCCATGGAGCCGTGGTGACATAGTTGCAGCAGTGCATCGCGAGGGTGAGGTTCTCATGGAGCAGCATGAGGAAGACGGAACCCGAATTCAAGCTCGTCTAGATGAAATCTCACAAGATCTCCTGGCCGAATTCATTGGTGAAAATAGTTCTGAGGAGATTAAATGACAAAAGAATCAGGGTTCAAGCCACCGCCTTATCCCTATGACCGACTTGATGAGTTGAAGCCGCTTGCCGACCACCATGAAGGTGGGATAGTTGATTGCTCGATAGGTACCCCGATTGACGCCCCACCGGATCAGGTAGTCAAAGCGTTAGCTAATTCCGAGATGGAACGTAGCTACCCACCTTCGATAGGTACCCCTGCCTTTAGAGAAAAGGTTGCTGGGTGGATGCTCGACAGTTTTGGCTGCGAGATTGATCCCGCAAGCCAAATAGCGGCGGCAGTAGGAACCAAAGAGTTCGTGGCGGGACTTCCTCACTGGATGAAATTGCGGAACCCGGATCGTGACACGGTTTTGTATCCCGCTGTTAGCTATCCCAGCTATGAGATGGGGGCGACTCTCGCTGGATGTCGTTCAGTAGCTGTTCCAGTAGACGACAATTGGTCGATCCAACTTGACGCAATTTCAGAAGAAGATCGATCCCGAGCCCTTCTCTTATGGGTTAACACGCCAGGAAACCCTGCTGGTGGCCTAGATGATTTAGAAGCGGCAGCAAATTGGGGACGCCGTAATCAAATTCCAGTGTTCAGTGATGAGTGCTATTGCGAATTTACTTGGGATGGGTCGCCGCGAACCATTCTTTCGTCAGGTACGCAGGGCGTCGTCTCAGTACATTCTTTGTCCAAACGTTCGAATCTTGCTGGAGTGAGAGTCGGGTTCTATGCCGGGGATTCCGAATTAGTTGACTATCTTCGAGAGGTTCGTAAACACGCGGGCTTTATGGTGCCGGGCCCCGCGCAAGCTGCTGCGGTAGCGGCCTTGGGGGATCAAGGTCATGTGGAGCAACAGCGAGAGATTTACTGGAACCGGTTGAACCGATTATCCAAGTTGATCTCGCATATGGGAGCCGAGGCTCCCTTGCCGCGAGGAGGGTTCTATCTATGGGTTCCAGCACCTGATGGTGACGCTTGGGCTTTCGTGGAGCAGCTCTTAACGGAGGTTGGCTTGTTGGCTTCGCCTGGAGAATTCTATGGGCCCAGTGGCGCTGAGTATGTCCGGATAGCAGCGGTTCAAACGGATGACCGGATCGCCCTATTAGAGCAACGATTAGGTATGGGTTAGGTCACCTGGTGATCAAACCGTACTCTTGAGCTAGTGACCGATCTCCTTGACCTAGCCGCAGAGCTTGTTGATATTCCGTCAGAAAGCCATGAAGAGGGCCCCTTAGCTGACCTATTTGAGAGGCGGCTGAGAGATGCCTCGAAATTGTTAGTGGACCGAATAGGTGACAATGTCGTTGCGCGGTCTGATTTAGGACGAGAACATCGGATAGTGATTGCTGGTCATCTCGATACCGTTCCTGCCAATGGCAATCAACAAGCGGTCATTGATGGGGATCGACTGTACGGCTTGGGAGCATGCGATATGAAA
>CAJWBN010000080.1 GCA_913020735.1 uncultured Acidimicrobiaceae bacterium | reverse complement strand
GCTACCACCGCTCCCATACTCCTGGTCCGAGGGGGACAATCGGAACTTGTCACCCCGGCGTCTGTTAGAGAGTTTCAGCAACTGGTACCCGAAGCTGAGTTCGTTGACGTCGCTGGTACCGGCCATATGGTCGCGGGTGACGATAATGATGCCTTCACAGACGCTGTATCTGAGTTCTTGGCCCGCCATCACCCGATTCGTTAAACGAAACTTGGATTCGGTGAATCACCTACTCCGATTGTCATCTGATTGATGGGTTCCTACGCCTCCAGGTGAATAGAACAGGAAGACCGAGAGCCGCAAGAACCGACGCCCCATAAAACGCTGCGACTGTAGTGCCGCTGAGCCAAGCCACGACACCCAAGATTGGAGCCCCTATTCCGCCGGACAACTCAAAGAACATGGTGAACGTACTCATAGCTTGGGCTCGTTCGTTTGCTGGCACACCATCAACTGCAGCAATCATGAGCGCTGGGTACAGGAGCGATCCCCCTATAGCAAGTATGGCGGCTCCTGCGAACATGCCTGGCCTTGACACGAAGCTACCCATTACCAACATTCCCACCGTGGAACCCACTAGGGCTAGGGCAGCTGTCTTGCCAGTCCCCAGAGCATCCGGTAGACGACTACAGACAAGTCTTAACGCTAGAACCAGTAGGCCGTATAGGGCATATATTGGCCCTGCGTCGCCCAAGGCTCGTTCGTCCATCAGTTTCGGCATGAAACCGTGCAACGCAGGGAAGATCATTATTCCCAACGCCATAACAATTCCTGGCCAGATCGCTGTCCGGTACAAGAGGGACCGACGCTCTGTGCGTTCCTTGTCTGCTGTATTCGGTTCTTGATCGCCTACAAAATCGGGCAACCAAAACGCAACCACCGCTGCTACCCCCATACATAAGCCGCCCAACAAAAAGCCCCCGTCAAAACCCCAGCGACCGACAGCCCACTCACCTAACCAAGGGCCGAAGGCCATTCCCCCGTAAATCGCCACTGAAAAATAGCTTGCTGCCTCTCCTCTACGGTGTTCGGGTGCGAGGTCTGTGGTCAGGGTGACTGTGCCAACAAAGAAAGCCCCTTGGACGGCTCCCATCACTAGCCGAGCAAACAAAAGAGCCAAGTAACTGTCGGCAAGTGCATGTGCGGCAAGCACTATCGAAGTTATGAGCGAGCCGCCTGCAATCAGCAGACGCCGACCCTTTCGGTCTCCAAGTCTTCCAATCCAAGGTCGCGCAAGCACTGCCGAAAAGGAAAATACGCCTAGAGCTATCCCTACCTCCAGGTCGCCACCGTTAAGGTCTGTCGCCACAAAACGGGCAACGGTTGGAATAACCGACGAAAATCCGAGAGCTGAAAACAAAGCCGAAAGGCATAGGACACCGAATTGGCGTGTCAACAGGGGTTCTTCCAGCCCTGCTGGGCTCGGTGCTCCCATATTTTGCTTTACAGCAAAAACTAAAGGGCGTCGCTCTTCGTGCATTATTTTGGTGTCTTCGCTTGTTAATCAGTCGATGTCAACCGGCGGAGTGGTCTCGCTGAACTTCTCCCATACAACTTCGTCGGGCACAGCCATCATTTTCTCCAGCATTCCTGGTGGGTATTTCATGTGGGGCTTGTCCGGATCATATGGTGGGTTCGGCAGTGGACTGCCACCTGAGTTGAATTCATCGGGATCTTTCAGTGATGCCATCTCTGCTTCATCGATGCCGCAAAGTTCTCTCACCTCAGGGTCTACCCAAGCTGAAGCATTGATATCACTGCCAACACATATCTCCAGGCTCAACCCCTCAGGACCAGCAAAGTACATGGACTGAATGAACCCGTGATCTAAGGGCCCCAGGACTTGTATTCCGTTGGCTCGAATTCGGTCCCTGAGATGCAAGAGTTCTTCGAGGTCGTCAACGTTAAACGCGACATGTTGCATCGCTCCCCTCGTTACTGGTTCCCCACCGTTCCCTGCGTGAGTAATCCCCCACTGTATTTCTTCAGCATTTTCGGGGTGCTGAACGAAAGCGATATAGGAGCTTTCAGATAACTCGGCGAAACCGTGGTAGCAACCTTCGACGCCATGCATCCAATACAAGGCCTTGGTTGGGCAGCCCAATACGTCAGCAAAAAACGTCAGTTGTGCCTTCATGTCGCTTGTCGAAATTGCGAGGTGGTTAACGCCGTTTGGGTGGAGGGCCATACCTAAATGGTAGGCCCTCAATTAGCAACAGTGACGATCTATTCCGATGCGTCGTAATTGCTTCAGAACTACGGCTTCGATCACGAGTTTTCTGTGGCACGTCAGCGAGGGGCTCACCTAAGGCCTTAGGGTATTTCTATGTGGATTCGTCTCCGTCAAATTGCAGTAGTCACTTCAGACCTTTTGAAGACTGCTCTAGATGTTCAAACCGTTCTGGGTGTTGAAGCCTGTCATATAGACCCTGGCGTCGGTGCTTTTGGTTTAAAAAACACACTGTGGCCGATAGGTAACCAATTCCTCGAATGCGTGACACCAACTACTAGTCCTACCGCAGGTGGTCGCTACATCGAACGTCGTGGCGGCGACACGGGTTACATGGTTATCAACCAGGTCGACGACGTATCTTCGCGCATCGCTCACGTCGGGGAGCTTGGGGTTCGAATAGCGAATCACATGGAGTACGACAAGGGTGGCTTTGAAGGAATTCAGCTACATCCTGCCGATACTGGCGGCAGCTTCTTTGAGATGGACCAGATGAAGGTAGACGGCGCTGAAAACATCGACGGGCCTTGGTGGCCTGCTGGCTCCCAATGGCCAGACTTCTCTCGCACTGAGCGCGTACGCGCAATTTCGGCAGCCGAGCTACAAGCGGTC
The DNA here is from genome assembly GCA_913020735.1 of uncultured Acidimicrobiaceae bacterium. Lineage (GTDB taxonomy): Bacteria > Actinomycetota > Acidimicrobiia > Acidimicrobiales > Poriferisodalaceae > MedAcidi-G3. The sequence goes on along the minus strand of CAJWBN010000080.1, from coordinate 8,223 downwards.
GACCCTGACAGGCTGGCGGCTAGATGGGCGCAAATAGCACAGCTCGAGTTAGAAAATGATCCTGCAGGGAATCCGACTATTCAATTCGAGAACGCTTCTATCCGATTCGTAGAGGCAACAGATGGTCGCGGCGATGGTCTCGGCGGAATCGACGTCGACTGCGTTGACCGGGACGCTGTTCTTGCGGGAGCAGAACAACGAAACTGCGTTGTAAATGATGAGCAAGTTCTGCTCGGCGGATTACGCGTTTACCTGCGAGGATAGAGACAGCTTTACTGTTGATCAGACCAAAATAGAATGGCCATTTATGAGTCTCAATCTTAGAAACTTCACCCGTTCCATATATCTGTTCGATGCGGTTGTGCACCGCGTCGCCCCTGAGGACTGGGACAACCAGTCTCCCTGCGAAGATTGGTCGGCCCGGGAAGTCTTTCGGCATCACTGTGGCGTTCTAGCCGCTCTGACTGCCACATTGGAGAGCGGCGAAACTGTCCCACCGAAATCAGTTGATTCCGATACAGACCCTATGTCTGTTTGGCCTTCAACCCGAGATGCAGCCTTACAAGCGCTAGACCAACCCGGAATTCTTCAAAGGGAAGGAAAGTTTTGGTTCGGACCAATGTCAGTTGATCAGTGGATCGGGATCGTTCAGTGGGACCCACTGACTCATGCTTGGGACATTGGAAAGGCAACCGGACTTGAGCCGTATATTCCCGACGATCTAGCTGCAGCTAGTCATGAAGTAATTGCGCCGATGCGAGAGATGCTCGCTGGTTGGGGCGTCGTCGGAGACGAAGTCGAAGTTTCGGACTCGGCGACTGCGGCTCACCGATTCTTAGCTCTTACTGGCCGAGATCCCAGCTAACGAACCAGGCGTTTCTTGACTGCGACAGAACGTTTCATCCAGCCAAGCCTGGTTCAGGAAGGAAACTCAGGTCTGAACGAAAGTCAGATCAAAAGTTGGCGCGAGCAAGGATTCGCCCTTGTCGACGGGCTGCTCCCAAGTCAACTTGTTCACGAAGTCACTCAATTAGCCCTGTCCCGTTTCCCTGAACCTGGGTCCGAAGAAGCTTCTCACTTCACCGATTTTGGGGGCGGAATAGTGTTTCCCGATCAGGAAGCTCCCTTCAATCAGCTGTCCTTACACCCACTTCTACTTAAGGTGTCCTCTCAGTTGTTAGAGGTACCAGTTACCGAATTGAGGCTTTGCCAATCCGATTTATGGCCGAAATACGGTAGAGCCCCAGACGGTCGAGATGACTTCGACAACCAAGACCAGCGCATACACATGGATTACCCAAATCACACTTTGACGCACCCTGCGCCGTGGGATGAGCCCGAAGCAGTCGAAATCATCATCTATTTATCAGACGAAACCCAGGTTGGGGGCGCCACAGCGGTCATCCCGCGAGAGGGCCAAAACGATGCCGCGTATGCCTTCCCAATGGTTAACACCCCAGGAGTAAGCGACATCCCTTGGATCAACGATCGTTTAAGCGCAGAGGATTGGTTTACTCAACACCGTCCCGCTGCCGCAGAATTTCGACGACATCTATACGAACGTGAGGTACTCACTCGATACCGCCAGGGATCAGTACTTCTATATCGTCACGACACATGGCACCGCGGAACGCCGTTACGGCCAGGAACTATCCGGTTAGCCCAAAACTTAACGTTCAGAAAGTCAGATGCTTCGTGGATCAGCACTCTTCACCCTGGGTGGGCGTGGGCCATGTACAAACCAGATCAACGAATGGAGCGCTTGATAGGTGATCTCAGCCCTGATCAGCGCTCTGTTCTAGGTTTTCCTGCACCCGGTGACTCCTACTGGAATCCACAAAAAATTGATGCCGTGGAGGCTAGGTATGGAACGTTTGGCTTTGACGCTGAGCCTTATCGCGAACAATTATCGTGGACAGGGCTCTACTAGGTCGCCTTCAACGCCGGACACCAGTAAGCACTTGCAGGTAACTTGCACCTTTTGAGTTGATCTCCCCGGAAAGTGTTTTCATCCGGGGCTATCGTCGCGTTATGCACGACGATATTTTGAAGTGGCAAATTGGGGATGCCACGATTACATCGGTTCCTGAATCATCGGATCCTACATCCCCAAAATTCATGTTCTCCGAGATAGACAAAGACGGAGTGTTGGAACTTCGCAGCAAGTCTCCATGGTTGAATCCATTCGTCGGAGAAAAAGGTCATCTCCTCCAAAAAATTCATTGCTGCGTCATTGATACCGGTGCAGAACGAATTGCAGTTGACACATGCGTCGGGAATGACAAGCAAAGAGGAAATCCTCTCTGGCATGAACAGCAAGGGCCTTTTCTGGATCGTTTAACCGATGCCGGATACCCACCAGAGTCAATCACTCACGTAGTCTGCACTCACCTGCATGTGGATCACGTTGGATGGAACACCCGACTTCAAGATGGAAATTGGGTACCCACATTCCCTAATGCCGAATATGTTTTCGTAGGAGCCGAATTTGATCATTGGTCCAGCACCGAGGACCTCTTCGGTGACCCTGTCTTCGAAGATTCAGTAGCCCCGATCAAGGATGCTGGTCTAGCTAACCTCGTCAGACCTGATCACAAGATTGGAAAGTTTGTTTCATTCGAGTCCACCCCAGGTCACACACCCGGGCACATAAGTATCAGAGTCGATTCTGAGGGAAGTCGAGCCATCATCACCGGTGACATGGCGCACAGCCCAATTCAGATAGCTAACCCCGGCTTGAGTTCGAGCTTTGATACTGACCCCGACCTAGCTCGTTCTACCCGGTTCGAGGCATTTAAACGGTGGGCCGACGGCGAGACACTAGTGATAGGGACCCATTTCGGAACACCAACTGCCGGAACCATGCATGTTGATGGCGATAGTTACCGACTTGAGACAGACCTCTAGCTGCTTAATACAACCAGGAACCGTCTAACTGAATCTTGGAGGATGAGGATATTCTTCATTGTTCGCGAGCATGTGCGCGGGGCCATCCACTTTGTTGATAGCTGCTTCTGGGCCCCAAATATGCTCCTTCATCCAGCCAAAAACTTTTCGGTTACCACCAAACCGAGACAGTTCCTCTGCTCGTTCAATTGCCTTGTCAGTGACTTGGTCCTCTTCAGCTAGTTCTTGAACAAACCCCGCAGAGAACGCTGCTTCGCCCGTCCAGCGTTTAGCAAACTGGACGGTTTCGTAGAAGGCGTGACGGGGAAGTTTATGGTGGAAGAGTGCTAGCTCCGGTTCAGGAATAGCCATACCAATCTCGACCTCATTGGCGCACATCATCCCTCTGTCTTGACGCATCACTCGTTGATCGTGACATAAAGCCCACATGAACCCAGCCCCAAACGCATGTCCGTTGACCGCTGCGATAGTAGGAATCGGGAACGTAATCAGTCGAGCAAACAGTTTCATGGCCTCATCACCAAACACTTTTCGATCCCCTCCTTCATGGTCACCCTTGCTTGTAATCCAATCAAGGTCGAGGCCGTTCGAGAAGAATTTAGGGTCCGAAGACGCAGTTACAAGTGCCTGAGGACCTTCGGTTTGTTCGACTTCATCCAATGCCACATTGAGTTCTCTCACCATGTTGGTGGTCCACCGATTTTCACCATTGTTTAAAGTGAGGACGCTGACGTGGCCGTGTTGTTCGAGGGTGACGTATTCGCTCATTCCCTTACGGTAGACGGGCGATAGGTCTCGCGTCGCATACGGTAAAGATATGCGTGTTGTATTCGCGGTCCTTGATGCGTTCCCTCATTCGGTAATTAATGCCCAGATGACACCAAATTTGTGGGAACAGGCGACGCTAGGAACTATGTCAACTACTGGCGGCGAGTCGCTGATGCTGTCGGTCACCTATTCCAATCACGCTGCATTTATGACCGGCCTTCCACCAACGAAGACTGGACATTGGGGAAACTGGGCTTGGGTCGATAACGAGTTCACAAAAACTTACGACAGCGGACCTCAGGGCCGAACGTTGTTTGATGATTGCAGGGCAGCGGATCTGAAATCTGTCGCTGTGGTCGGCGACCACAAGTTATTGGCAACGATGGGCGCTTTGGAAGCGGACTTCTCATGGCCCCCTGCTGGCAGTCCTCCAGAGGGAACGCCTCTCGATGCGTACGGCTATCCCAAAGATGAAGCTGTGATCGCTGCAGCGGAAACAGCCGACCTAGATGCAGACTTCATACTGTTTCATCTAAATGAGCCCGACACCTCTATGCATATGTATGGACCGGACTCCGGTGAGGCGCTTGCCCAATACCGTCGCAGTGATGCCTCTTATGGTGCACTTGTTGATCTATTGCGACCGCTTTGGAACGAAACGGTCCTCATCACAGTCAGTGACCACTGCCAAGAACCCACTGATCATCCAGAGTGCGTCAATCTTCGTGACCATGCCAAAGACGCCGGATGGCCGGTGCAAATACGAAACGATGGCACCGGCGCAATAGTGGTGGCATCGGACGGGACTTCGCAGCAAGAATTTTCTCGACTGCATTCAGAAATCGGAAGGATAGAAGGAGTCGAGGGTGGGCTATGGGCGGCTCCCAATGTTTACTTAGTTTGGACTGAGCCTCACCGTATGTTCGGTCGCGGGGAGCCCCTTGCTAAAGGGAACCATGGAAGCCCCCGTTGCACTCAGCAGGTAGCGATTGTTTCGGGCGGACATCCTGAGGCCCAAACTTTAGGAGCAACTATCTCGACTCAGAGGCCTGGGACTTTGACTTGGGCACCGAAAATCAGGGATCTTCTTCGGTTTAGTTCTACGCCTTAAGAACCAGATAGCTCAACTACGAGGAACTTCGATCCAAGGCACGTCTTTGTCTATTCGTGGTTCGCCGGGAAGGCCGAGTACCTGCTCGCCAAGTATGTTTCTCATAATCTCAGAGGTTCCGCCTTCTATGGAGTTTGCTCTGACCCGCAAGAAGCCATGCTGCACCCCATTTTCGGATCCATCAACAGACAAGTCTTCAGGCCGTCTGAAGGTGTAGTCATAATCAATTTGCCCTGCCATTCCCATCATGTCCACAGCCGTCGTGAGAATGTCCTGGTTCAGTTCAGCAAAGGCCAGCTTGGCGATCGACATTTCTGGTCCCGGATTTCCCTTTCGACGATTCTGTCCGGCTCGAATGTTGGTCAAACGCTGAGTTTCTGAGCGAACGTAGAGTCGCATTATTTCGTCTAGAGCAACGCTGTTACGAAGTGCTTGAGGGGTGTCTCGCCACATCTTGGTCAAGATTGCTATAGGCCCAGATCCTGCTTTGGGTGGACCACCGCCACTCCCAGCACCAATTGCGTTGCGCTCGTTCATCAATGTTGTTAGCGAGACGCGCCACCCATCGCCTACGTCTCCGATGCGGTGGGAGTCCGGTATCTGCACATCAGTTAGGAAAACTTCATTGAATTCTGCCTCACCGGTGATCTGCCTCAGCGGTTGCACATCAACTCCTGGGGTTTTCATGTCAACGGCGAAGTAGGTCATTCCGCGATGCTTTGGCATGTCTGGATCGGTTCGTGTGACCAACATTCCCCAGTCCCCCAGATGCGCCATTGTGTTCCATACTTTCTGGCCATTAACGATCCAAGCATCACCGTCTTCAATGGCGCGCGTTCCTAATCCAGCAAAGTCACTGCCAGCCCCAGGTTCGCTGAACAGTTGGCACCACCTTTCCTCGCCTGTAAACATTGGACGCAAGAACCGGTTCTTTGACTCGTCACTTCCGTGGGTGTGAATAGTTGGACCAGCAAGATGCATGAAGAACATCGCCGGTTTCATTGGTGCGGCTCCTGCTTCACGCAGTCGAACTTCGACCTGCTTTTGAAGCCCAGGGTTTACACCGAGGCCCCCGTGACCCAGGTCGAAAGAGACCCATGCGAGACCATGGTCAAACTGAGCGCCACGAAACTCTTCGTAGCTCATTTTCTTGGGATCGTTATCCGATAGCAGCGCATCAATCGCTGTAACGACTTGCGCCTCTTCTGGGTTAGTACTTTTGGTAGCAGTGTCTGACATATGGACAGTCTTGCCAACGAAACACCGTTAGGACAAGCCAACCGGCACTTGATTTAGAAAAAAGGTTGAACCCTAGCTTCTCCGACCGTCAAATTCAGGTTCGCGTTTTTCAAGAAAAGCTTGTGCGCCCTCTTGCATGTTTCTCGGAATCAACACCGCCTGATGTTCCATTTCCGTGGTCAGCTGATCAGCGAACGTGTTGGTTGAGGCGGCGTCAATTGATTGACGTATCCGCAACATTGCTTCTGGGCTAGTGCCCTTCAGCACAGCGGCGGCTGACTGAACCTCGTCGTCCAGGTGGTCATCATCAACACATTTCCAAATAAGACCCCAATCAGCGGCCTGTTCTGCGGAAATTCTTTCACCCAACATCGCCATCCCCATTGCTCGAGCTCGTCCCGCCCGTCGGGGCAGGCTCCAAGTTGATCCCATATCAGGGACAATCCCGAGACGAGGGCCAAAGGTGGCAACAAAGAATGTAGAGCGAACCGCTATTTGGAGATCACATGCGAGGGCAATCCCGAGACCTCCTCCGGCTGCGACACCATTCACTCGCGCGATGGTCGGCACTGGGCACTGGTGCAACGATCGCAGAGCTGGGTTAAAAAAATCAGTTTCGGAGAAGGCAGGTGTCACATTAATAATGTCGCTTTGCGAGTCAGCAGCATTATTGAGATCGGCACCGGAGCAAAAGCCTCGACCCGCTCCGGTTATCACCGCAACTCGAACGTTCTCGTCTTGTTCTATAGCTGACAACGCGCTGCTGAGATCTTGCATCAGGTCATCATTCATTGAATTCAAGGTCTCTGGTCGGTCAAGAGTTACGGTCGCTACCGCATCTTGGAGGTCAAAGCGCACTGTGCCGTTGGGCATCGTCGATTCAGTCATGATTTAAAGTTAGGTCAATCTCTAGGAGGTCGTCTATATAAGATCTCGTCTTCCTCCAGTGCCGCAACCGACTGCGAGTCCATTCCAAGTAAATCCTCAAGCACCGACTCGTTGTGCTCACCTACTTCAGCCGCAAATAGCTCAGGTAAATCTGGAGCGTCGGAGAATCGGAGCGGGAACCCTGGTACCAGCATCGAACCAGCGACAGGGTCAGTTACTTCACGAACAGTTCCTCGTTCGAGGAAATGCGGGTGTGTTTCCGCGAGCTTTACTGGTTCCACTACCGGGCCGCACGGGACCCGTTGCTGCTCAAGGACTGCGATGACATCGTCATCGCTTTCGAAGGTACTCATCCAATTTTCAATGATGTCCGTTAACGCATCACGGTTTTCTAGACGAGTTCGATTGTTCTCAAATCTTGGATCCTCTCCCAGTTCAGGGCTTCCTAAGGCCGCCCATAAGTTCGCTATCTGATTTTCAAGCGCGAAAACCACGATCCAACCCTCTGGACCCTTGAAGATCCCTGCTGGGCTGGCGGGTGCGTAATGCCGACCGGTACGCATCCCAACTACCTCACCACGAGATAAGGAGGGGCCCGAAACTGCTGTTTCTTGCATGTGGTACATAGCATCAACCATCCCAATATCTAGATGAGAGCCTTCTCCCGTCCTGTCGCGTCGGTAAAGCGCATACCCCAAAGCAGCGAAGGCATGGACACCTGTTGAGGTGTCGGCGATTCCTGCACCGATCAACATTGGCGGCCCATCTGGTTCACCAGTCATATGCATCAGACCTGAATAAGCCTGAGCGATGAAGTCGAAAGCCGTTTTCTCTGACAGCGGACCTGTTTGTCCGAAACCTGAGATTGAAGCCATGATGATCTGGGGGTTCAGTTCTCGCAACCGTGCATATCCGAGGCCACGTCGCTCCATGACCCCCGGGCTGTAATTCTCGACGACGATATCAACCTTAGGAACCATGTCTTCGATGAGCGCCACACCTTCCGGTCGGGTCAAATCAACCGACAAGCTCCTCTTGCCGCGATTTTGTTGAACGTGGTACGCGGAACGACCATTGAGCCTTGGAGGGCTTGGCCGAACCGGGTCACCATATGGGGGGTATTCGACTTTTATGACGTCGGCACCCATCTCCACCAACAGTCTCGTGCATGAAGGTCCCGCAAGGTATTGAGTGAAATCTAAGACCGTGACACCTTCTAAATACGGGGTGACGCCGGGTTGATGTATTTGTTGAGATTGGTCCACCTTTTGAGCGTAGATCCCCGATGAACACCCATGTAACGAAACCTT
>CAJWBN010000079.1 GCA_913020735.1 uncultured Acidimicrobiaceae bacterium | reverse complement strand
GCATCCATATCTTGTGGGCTGCCGACTTTTATTGTGGTTGTTTCGACCTCAGTCACCGGGTTCCGGTCGGGACTCACGGCGTTTATTTTTTATGCATGCGGCATGGCAGTAACTCTGTTAGCCCTGACGATCAGTTTGGCTCTCGCCCGTTCTACTTTCCTTGAAAAGCTGCGATCCTTAGTTCGCTACGTAGACCGAGCTTCGGGAGTATTAATGGTTTTAGCTGGTGTCTATCTAGTCATCTTTTGGGTCGTCGAACGAACCGGAAGTTCTCCTAATTGGTTCGTGACATTGGTAGAAGAGTGGAGCTCAAATTTGACTAATGCAGTTAGTGATATTGGAGGCGTCCGCACTGGAGTCTTGTTAAGCATCGTTGTTGCGCTCGGACTGCTCGTGCGGTTACTTCAAGCAAACTCGGCTCAGCTCGACGACACACCCGAGAGGGCTAAGTAATGGCGTTACATCTTGGTAACCACGAACTCCTGGAAAAAGATCGGCCATTTGAGGCTCTGCTTTCTCAACCTGGGGTAAGTGAGGTGCTGCGTTTAGGTTCCCGTTTTGGTTTTATGGCTTTCCATGGGGGTTGGCTAGAAGAGGTAACTGATGACATTGCAAGTACGGCAGCTGACCGATCTGGAGCGTCCTATTACGGGGTGCTGCAAGGCCCAAATAACCAGTGGCACATTCCTTCTCGCCTAGTGAGCCCTGACGAGTCAAAAAATCTCAAGCTATTTATTGAACATGTTGATGTAGTTGTGGCAATTCACGGTTTCGGGCGGCCAGATTTGCTTCGCTCCGTTCTCTTAGGCGGGCAGAATCGCGTTTTGGCAGAGTTCGTTGCATGCCGCTTAATTTCTCATTTACCTCATTACGAGGTAGTTCATGATCTTTCTTCCATGCCTGTCGGACTCCGAGGACAGCACCCTAAGAATCCAGTTAATCTCCCTCCGGGAGGTGGCGTGCAGGTCGAACTGCCTCCTCGTATTCGGGGCAAGAGTCCAATGTGGACTGGGTTCAAAGGTCCTGGCCGGGTGCCTCATCATGACGCACTAATTGATGGATTAGCGACTGCTGCTCGTGACTGGTCATCTCGCTATGAAAGCCATTAAATCTTAAGGAGCCAAACGATTCATCTGCCACCCGCTGTCAGTTCTCTTATATTCAAGTCGGTCATGCAGGCGGTGTTGGCGGCCCTGCCAGAATTCGATTGAATTTACAAACAGCGCGTAACCCCCCCAGTGATCCGGGCGTTCTGGCAGTTGGTCACCTAATTGCTCATTGAGTTGATCCCATGCCGTCTGGAGTTCACCACGGTCTTTGACTGGACGGCTTTGGTTCGAAATGACGGCCGAAATTTGCGAACCGCGTCCGCGCTTAGAGAAATATTGATCGCTCGCTTCGATACTGATTTTCTCCACGTAGCCAGTAATTCGTATTTGCCGCTCCAATTCCAGCCATCCAATTAGGGCTGCTGCTTTGTTGTTGTGGCTTAGATCTGAGCCTTTTGCACTCTCATAATTCGTATAAAAAATCAGGGCACCATCTACTTGACCGCGGAGGAGAACATTCCGCGACGATGGTTCCATTTGTTTATTTACGGTTGATACCGTCATCGCGTTCGCGTTATGGAAGTCAAGTTCTTGTGCGTACTCGAGCCACGAATTTAAGAGATCCATAGGGTCGTTAGGCACCTCTGATTCGCATAATCCCTGAGTCATTAAGAGATCTCGAATCTGTTTTACTGAGTTTGATTCCGGCATCACCGTTTGAACTCCGCTTCTCTACTAGGCACTATGCCATGGCAATACGATCTATGGCTGCAGTATTGATCGCTGCGGTCACAGGAGCCGCTTCGCGTTGGGGCTTCAATTCCTTAATCGGCAATTCGTGTGGTCTGTTGGCAGCAAACATTATTGGATGTGCGTTGATTGGCTGGGCATCGAGCTCGCATCAGTCAAAATGGGATCAAACTTGGCTGACGGTTGGCTTGTGCGGGTCGCTAACGAGCTTCGCTGGTTTAGCAGTTTTGCTAGGCACAGGGTTGGAACAACAACGTTGGGCTTTTGTAGTTCTTTGGGGATTGGCGACACTCGTTGGCTGTGGCGCTAGCTTCGATCTAGGCCGTTCTTTCGGGGATACACGATGACGGCGGCATTGTTTGCAGTGTTCGCCGGCGTGGGTGCCCTCATCCGCTGGAGAGCCAATGCTAAATGGGGAAGACTCGGAACCCTGATACTCAACCTGGCTGGGGCTTTTGGGCTTGGCCTTATATCTGATCTAGATGGCCCCGCCTTTACGGTGCTTGGTACCGCAGGAATAGGGGCAATGACTACTGTCTCAGGCGTGGCACGAGAAGTTCACTTCCTCGGCTCTTTTTCAAAAACTCGAGCTGCTATTTACCTCACCGGTACTTTGATTGCTGGGGTTGGTGCTGCTTGGCTTGGCGTTCGTTGGGGCTTATGACTGACCCGGACCAGGGATGGAGTCGAACCCCACATAAGGACGAAGGGCATCAGGGACAACAATCGAACCATCAGGCTGTTGTCCATTCTCCATAAGGAAGACAAGGGTTCGGGAAATTGCACACGCAGTTCCGTTCAAAGTGTGCAGCAGTCCTGTCCCGTCGCTATCTCTATACCGACTGCTCATCCTTCGTGCCGAATAGTCGGTGTAGTTCGAACAGGAAGTAACTTCGCGGTATGCGCCTTCTGACGGAAGCCACACTTCTAGGTCATATTTCTTAGCAGCAGCTGCACCAAGATCTCCTGAAGCTACGTTGATTACTCGATAGGGCAATTCGAGCAATGACACAATCTCTTCCTGCAAAGAGCGAAGCGTTTCTAGTTCATCCCAACTGGCATCTGGATCACAGAACGAGAACATTTCGACTTTATCGAACTGATGAACTCGGAAGATACCCCTCGTATCTTTGCCATATGTTCCGGCCTCTCGTCGAAAGCATGATGAGAACCCGGCATACCGAACAGGCAGCGATTCTCGTTCAAGGTGTTCGCCTCTGTGTAAACCAGCCAAAGCTACTTCGGACGTGCCGATCAAAAACAGATCATCACCTTCTATCTCATAGACCTGATGTCGGTCAGTGGGGAAAAACCCTGCATCGATCATCATCTCTTCGCGGACTAGGACCGGCGGAACGACCGGAATGAAGTCATGTTTCTCAAGAACGTCAAACGCGAATTGGACCAATGCGAATTCGAGGCGCACAGCGGGCCCCATTAAATAGGCGAATCTACTTCCGCTATTCCTCACGGCCCTCTCGCTATCAACCAACCCAAGCAGTTCTCCTAACTCGGCATGGTCGTGCTTTCGAGCCGCCGTCTGCTCCCCCACCTCTTTTACGGTGGTGAAGTCATTTTCGTCTCCAGCCGGTACTGATTCATCAGCCGGGTTGGGAATCTGAAGAGCTAATACTTCAACTTCGCTAACAGCTTCAGCTTCAGCTTCCTCTAACTTTTCAAGTTCAGCCTTAAGTCTGCTGGCTTCAGCAATTTTCGATTCACGTTCACTTGGATTAGCTCGACCAATCTCTTTGGACGCCAGGTTTTGCGCAGCTCGAGCTTCTTCGGCAGCATGCATAGCAGTTCGTCGACGTTCGTCTGCCTCCAAAGTCGCTTCGATAAGCGAAGGCTCTGTACCTTTTTTTTCCGCCCCATTCCTATAGGCGGTTTCTTCTCTTAGACGTCGAAGGTCAATCACAACAGTTGAAGGTAGCGGGTATAAGGCTCTACAGAAATCCGATATTGATAAGAAACACCAGATCTCTTAACAAAAGGCGCTGATGTCGCATCCCGAGGGGTTCTGCCAGAAGACCATGGAGGTTCCCATTGCAGCAAAAACCAGCATCGCCAAGATCACACCGGTAACAAATATGTAGCTGAATACTTTGCTGTCGAACTTAAGGTGCATGAAATAGGAGACCACTATTTGGAACTTAACGACCATAAGGATCAAGAGTGACGGGACTTCCAAGATGCCGAAATCCCAAAAATAAGTCGCTACTTCGACCGCAGTAAGTACAGCAAGGATTAAGGCGATCTTGATGTAACCAATGTCACTTAAGCCATGGTCATGATGTTCCTCATGTGTGTCTTCATCTGAAACGGCAGTTGTATTCATGTGACCATTAGTCCTAGGGGATCAGGTAAACAACCGCGAAGATAACAATCCACACGATGTCAACAAAGTGCCAATACAAGCCTATTATCTCAATAGTTTCTGCCCGTTCGGGGCCCAGTTGACCTCCAGAAACCAGCGCCCACATGGTGACGAGCATCACAATTCCTAGTGATACGTGAACACCGTGAAAGCCCGTGAGAGTGTAGAAAGCAGACGAAGAAATGTTGGTCGTGAAGCCCAAACCCTCGCGATAAAAGCTGGTGAATTCGTATACCTGCCCGGCAATGAAGATGGAGCCAAGGCCGGCTGTGGTTAACAGCCACAACTTGCAGGTCTCCATGTCAGCTCGTTGTATGGCAGTCACGGCAAGAACCATGGTCAGCGAACTCATCAGGAGAACAAACGAACTCACCGAAGTAAACGGGATATCAAAGAGGTCTGCCGCAGTTGGGCCACTAGTAGACGGGCCAACCCGGTTCCGAAGAAGCAGATAAGTCGAGATCAACGCACCGAAGAGCAAGCAGTCCGAGCCCAAGAACGCCCACATGGTGACTTTTTCGTTAGTCAACCCTGTATTCGTCGGTAGATGATGGTGGTCATCCCAGTCAGTCCGACCATAAGCGATCTGGGTAGCGGAGTCTTGAACGATTTCAGACAACAGGGGCCTCCTCAGCTACCTCAGAATCTTCATCTCCGGGCGGATCAACATCATCTGGTCCATGGTCATCGGCATGTTCCCCGTGTCCTGCATCAGGATCAGTTGCCGGTTCCAAGCTCCATCCGTACATGGATCCAAGCAAGAGCAAGAGACCTACTCCTGAGATCCAGAGGTTATAGATCAACCCAAGTGCAATTAGTGGAAGCGCTGAGGCCAGGACAATCGGCCAGTAAGACGGTGAAGGAAGGTGCGGATTTTGGTCTCCTCTTTGCGCAATCTCATTTCCGTCTGCCACTTTACGAAGTTTGCCGTTCTCATCTGGCTGATACTTCTTGTGCCAAAAGTCATCAACATCGGTGATTACAGGTACGTAGTCGAAATTATGTTCCGGCGTAGGGCAAGGGATCGCCCACTCAATGGTTCGGCCATCCCAAGGATCTGCTGGCTCTTGGGGGACAGTTCCAGCTTTGTAACCAAGCCAGGTCCGGACGATGTTGACAGCGAAGACAATCATCCCGATCAATATTATGAAGGCTCCGATCGAAACGACCGCGTTCCAAAAGTCGAAACCATCTTCGGGGCCGTAGCGGCTGTGTCGACGGGCCATTCCTTGAAGCCCAACTATGTGCATAGGGCCGAAGGTCATGTTGAAGCCCACCAGCAAAATCCAGAAGTGCCACTTTCCGAGAGATTCATTCAGTTTGTAGCCAAATGCTTTTGGCCACCAGTAGTACATTCCGGCAAATAGACCCATCAATGCACCACCAAACAAGACGTAATGGAAGTGGGCAACGATGAAATAAGTGTCGGTCTGTTGGGTATCTGCAGGGGCAACAGAGTGCATCACGCCAGATAGCCCGCCGATAGTGAACATTGACACCAGTGAGATTGAGAACATCATCGGCACTGTGAATTTAAGGTTTCCACCCCACATTGTTGCGATCCAGTTCAGAATCTTCACGCCAGTTGGAACCGCAATGAACATCGTCGTAGCCGAGAAAGCTGCCACGCCTACGGGGCCAAGCCCTGAAACAAACATGTGATGTGCCCAAACACCCCACCCCATGAAACCAATTGCTGCTCCGGAGATAACGATCACCGAGTAACCAAATAATGGCTTCCGAGAAAAGACCGGCAATGTTTCAGAAACGATGCCGAAGGAGGGGAGGATAAGGATGTAGACCTCAGGATGACCAAAGATCCAGAAAAGGTGCTGCCAGAGGAGCGGATCGGCGCCCATCGCTACGTTGAAAAAGTTAGCGTCGAACGTTCGATCGAAGCTAAGAAGGATCAAAGCAACCGTGATGACAGGTAAAGCAAATAGCAGCAGCAGTTGGACGACGAAAATCATCCAAGTGAACACCGGCATGCGCAGCAAAGTCATTCCCGGTGCTCGCATATTGAGAATGGTGACGATGAGGTTAATCGCTCCAACCAGTGAAGCTATTCCAGCAATCTGGAGTCCAAGGGCATAAAAGTCCATGCCAGCACCTGGGCTGAAAGTGACTCCCGTGTTCGGGGCATATGCAAACCAACCACCATCTGGGCCGCCGCCAAGAAACCAGCTGAGGTTCAGAAAAAGGCCGCCGAATACAAAGATCCACAGCCCCAGGGCATTCATTCTTGGGAAAGCAACGTCTCGGGCACCAATTTGTAGAGGGACGACGTAATTAGCAAACGCGGCCGCTAGGGGCATGATTACAAGAAACACCATGGTTGTTCCATGCATCGTAAAAATCTGGTTGTACTGCTCAGCGGTAAGGACCGTGCCGTCTGGGGTGAATAACTGAGCTCTTATGAGAAGAGCCTCGATGCCTCCCCAAAGAAACCAGAACATGGCAACGGCGCCGTACATGATTCCGATTTTCTTATGGTCAACCGTGAAGACCCATGCCCGCCACCCACTGGCGTTAGTTGGGCGTGCAAACGCGCCGGTAGAGGGGCTGGTGTCTCCAGATTCAAGTTCGAGGATTTCTGGTCTTTCCTCGGTTATGGCCATAGGGCTCGATCTCCTGAAAACCGCTGGGTGCGGGTCAACTTGGCATTAACGGTGGGGGTCCACCGAGGGTCATTAGATAGGTAACAAGGTCGTCGAGTTCGTTATCTGAAAGCGTCTCGGCGAAAGAAGGCATTCCTTGGCGATTCTCAGCACGGGCTGGTTTCTGGCCAGGGGCATTGCGAATCCACTCTTTGAGGTCAGCGATGTTGACAGATCCATCTTCCTCATAGAGCTCAAATATTGATCCAGCAAATGAGGTTCTAGTCATCAAATGAGTGAGGTTAGGAGCGTATCCAGAGGTCAAGTTAGCATTGCCGTCGGCCGCTGACTCATACACGCCGTTGACGACATGGCAGCTCACGCAGTGTCTACCAAACAAGTCATAGCCGCTCTTAGCCGCTGCCGCCGTTGGAATAGTCGATGGAGTTAGCTGCTCTTGCACCCACTGGCTGTAATCCTCATCGCTAAGCACCACTGCACGCATTTGCATGTTCGCGTGGCTCAACCCACAAAACTCGGTGCATTCGCCGTAAAAGATTCCGGGTACAGGTGAGCTAATGCGCCATGAATGCACCCGACCAGGAACAGCATCTCGCTTGCCATTAAGTTGTGGAATCCAGAAAGAGTGGATGACGTCATTCGAGCGAATATCTAAATTGATCTCTTCACCAGCTGGTATCACTATCTCATTAGCGGTGACGATGTCAGAAACTCCATCTTCGTCGACGTCGTAGCTGAATTGCCACCACCATTGTTGGCCTTCGACTTTGATAGTTCTTCCGTCGCTTTTGCTGCTTAAATCAAAAACGGTCGGGATAGTTACGATGGCCAGAAATACCAGCATCACGACTGGGATTAAGGTCCATGTCAACTCCGCTTTACGATTGCCGTGAATTTGTTCTGGAAGTTCATTCGGATCGTCGTCAGGTCGCTCACGGAACTTGACGATCACAATTATCACTGCGGCTGCAACAAATATGCCGACGGCCGTGGCCATGTAGCCGGACAACCGCATTATCCCGTCAATTTGTTTGGCATTCTCGCCGACAGGATCTGTAGGGTCGATTCGCCCACTCGCACATGACGCAATTAGCACCGTCCCAAACAACAGCGGAATTAGGCGAAGCAGTCGACTCATAACGGACTGAGATTTGTGCATTTTTCGGATGTTGACCTCGGTTGATGTACGGATCCGTGCGCTCATTTGATAACCACCGGGGCTTGCAGGCCAGGCGCAGAATGTTCCTCGCTGCCATGGTCTTCTTCACCGTGGTCTTCTTCACCGTGGTCTTCTTCACCATGGTGATGGAAGTCACGCTCACCGCGAGCGGTGGCTGCGATACCTCCAACTATTAGAGCCAGACCGCCTAGGACCAGCACTGACGCCACCACCGCTTTACGGAGATTGGGCTTGGCATAAAGAACGAATGCGAAGGCCAAGACCAAACTGGATGCAATCATTGCGAACCAGCTGGCTCCATTCTTACTTGAAGTCAAGAAAATTCGAGATACCAACACGACGGGAAGAGCGATTGATAGCGCGCCGTATAGCGGAATTTCGAAAGGCGCGAGAATTCGTTTCCGTTCAACGGCATTAGCTTCTTGGTCCGTCGACAAATGTTCTGACCACGAACTGAAGGTCCACTCGACAGCTGAGACGAGCAGGGTAGCTATACCAAGGATGGCAATAAATCCGTCAACGACCAGTCCGACCATGAGTACGCCGAGCCCAATAGCGCCCATGATTGGCCACCAAGCAGGGACGGCTGGGTGACCGTGTGCACGTTCTCTGTCTATTGAATCGCCATCGCCAATCGATACAGCTAGACCCGCTAGAAGCGCGAAAGCTGCGGCGGCCGTGCCCAAAACTATCGTCCCGAACATGACAATGTGGCCATCGCCATCCATGCCCGTGACGAGCCCAAGTGCAACCGCTGCCGCTGTGGCAAGGGTTATGCGTCCGGCAAAGTATCTGCTTGCAATTCCGAGCATCAGTCCCCTACTTCACCACGTAAACCGTGTACCAGGTCACAGTCCAAACAAGAGCTGCGAAATCCCAAAAGAAGACAGCTGCCCCAAATGCCGTACTCCCTTGCTGTCCGACGCTGCCACCAAGAGACCGAAGGCCCATTAGACCGAGATAGAGCAGTCCTACAACAACTACGGCCAAAGCAAGTCCGGTAGTGGCAAAGGCAAGGTTCTGATATTCGCCAGCGCCTATCTCTACTCCCATACGATTGAGGCTATACATCACCATATTTATAAACCCAAGTCCCAAAATCAATGTCGTAGCAATAGCCGTCCATGCGTGCGCAGTGTCTCGGCGCCTGCTTGCCCACAACGCCCAGTGAGCCGTAACTAACGACGCCACAAGGGTTAGAAGCGCATAATCAAATTGGGGGTTTGGGACAGCTAACCCATCAAGCCAATCGGATCCGGGGTGGGGACCGGAGGCATGTCGACGGGCCATGTAGAAGCCAAGCGCCCCTGCCATCATCATTGAAATCGCGGCACACGCAAAGCCAGTTGCTACGAGTTGGGTTCTGGGTCTTTGCGGCTGTCCAGATGCAAGAGTCGGGGTGGTATCTGACATCAGGCAGTTACCTCTTCGGGTTCAGTCGAATCGAGTAGCGGGGTACCTGAGGTGAGCATCGGCAATTCGTCTATTTCGCCCATTGGTGGCGGTGAAGGCAACATCCACTCCGGAGATTGCGCGCCCCAAGGGTCATCGTCTGCCTGAGGACCTTTTTTCAAGCCCACTGACACAAACAAGTTAAGAAGAAGCAAGCAGGTGCCGGCTATAAGAATCGCTACTCCCACAGCTCCAATAGCGCTGAGCCCTTCAGCTCCACTGTCATCAATCCAGTCCGCGTACAAAGCCGTTGCCTCAGGATCTGCGTAGACAAAGTCTGGCTGCTCTGTAAGGAGGCCCGATAGGGCGGGACCGGCGAACGCAAGAAGTGTTCCTGTGCCAATAACCAGAAAGTTCAACATGCCTACAAGTTCATTTAGTTGACGGCCCCAGATCTTGGGCGCCCACCAATGGATGGCCGCTAAGAGACCAAGTAGACCCGCCCCATATATCAACACAGATTGTTGACCTGTAACCCAAGTTGTCATACGGAGTTGAGGGTTACCGTCGTTACCCCGACCAGCTATCTCCAGCCAATCGACTGCTGCTCCTATAAGGCCTATAAACGCACCAACCAAGACCAGCTTGCCAGCTCCTAAGGCAGCAAGCAGCGAAGTACTAATTTTCGGTAATTTACGATTTTGGATTAATGCCAGACCTAATAGACCAAGGAGTCCGAGTGTTCCGAGAAGGGCCCCGCCGTACAACCCGACGTATACAACGCCTTCAAAACCGTCAATGATGTCGGCTCCCTCTCCAGTGATTGCGAAATTAGTCCATGCCCCAAAACCAAACAGGCCGACCAGCCCGATAGTGAAGTACATAGCGAGAGGTTCAAAGACCCGACGACGAGCAGTCGCAAGCACTATTTCTGCTGCGACACCCAACACAGGCACCACATAAATGAAGAGTTGCGGAGTCCGATGTATCCAGTCGATGCGCTCCCATACGCCGTAGTTACCCAATAGGAAAACTCGACCGTATCGGTGATCTATATAAAGAATTGCTATCTGCCCAAGCAAAACGGGCAGGCTCACCACCAACATCGACGTCGAGACCAGCGACGACCAGGTGAAGGGCGGGGTCTCATCCATATAGAGACCGGGTGACCTCATGGTCATGATTGTTGTGGCAACACTGATTGAACCGAGAAGCAACGAAATGACGAGCCCGCTCAATGCGAGAAGATGTAAGTCAACTCCATTAGCCCAGCCTCCGTAGGGACCTCCGTTGCCTAGGTATGCCCCCATTAGCACGATCGCCGATACTTTCCATGCCCAAAAAGACGCTGTAGCGGCGCGCGGAAAGGCCAGGTTCGCGGCGCCGATCTGCAAGGGGACCATGTACATCGATACGCCGAGGAAAGCTGGAATTATGAACAGCAGCGTTAGAGCTTCGCGAGAAAAAGCAAATCCTTGGGCGAAGCTGTCAGAACCCAAGGTGACGAAGTCAGTAGACGAAGTGAGATCCAATCTGACTAACAAATCAAGAACGGCCCCTAGGACCAGAAATACCAACGAACAGACAATGAAAAGTCGGCCAGTTCGCTTATGGTCAGCGGTCGTCAACCAGCCAAAAGGGGTCGGGTCTTCCACGGGCACGCCGGGGGATGTTGAAGCGGTGGTGTTTTCGCTCATCGTGTCCTGCTAATTGCTGCCTCGATAACTAGGGGGTGGTGCCTACCTGCCGGTTGGCTGTGCCCATATGCGCGGGTGAACCCGCACAGGTGCTGAGTGTGCACTTTACTCACCAGATTGCCAGTCGTGTAACTCGAAAGCTTGTTCTGTCATAGTCTTTTCGGCACTTATTTTTCTCAGAGAGATTCATACGGAAACTCCGTATACCAACACATCAACAGCCACAGCAACAAACAGCGCCCCCAGGTAGACGATCGAGAAGGTAAAAACCTTCCAAGCTTGCACCGAATTTGGTCGGCGAAGCAGTTCAATCGTACGCCACAAAAACACCAA
>CAJWBN010000078.1 GCA_913020735.1 uncultured Acidimicrobiaceae bacterium | reverse complement strand
TTCACAGAAACACAAGAGAAATCTTACAAAAAGCGAACGAATTCACGTGAATTCACAGGAATCTATTTTTGGTCAAAAAATGGTTTCCCTTTTTTAGAATTGTATCAAAAATTCTGTGTAACCGAAAAAAGGTTTCTTTTTTCCAGAAAGTTGCCTCTACCTTCAAGAAGTCTATAATAAATTTACAGCTTTTTATTGCATCTTTCCTGTAGGTATTGGGCCCAAATGCTATCTCCAAGCCTTGATGTCGGTACACGTGAGCTAGCTGTTCTCCTACAAGCTTGCTTACCCCGTAAGGGCTGATCGGCTCTGGCTCAGGGACTATTTCTAAGCTCGTCGCACCTGACCCGTACACCGACGAACTTGACGCATACACAACCCGCGAAACATCACACTCAACCGAAGTTTCAAACACTTGTTGGGTGAGTTCGATGTTTCGTCTTGAACTATCAACAAAGCCCTGACCCCATGAATCTTGGACACCCGGCCGTCCGGCTAGATGAAACACCACTGACGAACGGCTGAACGCTGCGCACGCTGTTTCGTGATCTAACGCTCGATCAACTAGTTCAAAATTTGGATTTTCGACCACGTCTAGGAGATTGTTTCTCTTCTGGCTTAAGTCGTACCACGGGTCGAAGTCGTCTATCCCAATAACCGAACAACCTAACTGGAGTAGACGTTCGGCTAGGTGGGAACCAATAAAACCGGCCGCGCCCGTCACTGCAACAGTCGGAGATCCGAACTCTTGCTGAAATTTTGAAGATCCACTTGGCCCAAACATATTGGGACTCTGTACGGTCATAGTAAGGACTACCTTACGTCGTTACTGTGGTCTGCCGTCAATCCCAAAATTGCAGAAACATGCTTCTATTGTCAGCTAAGGGGCGAATACATGAGTGACATCGCAGTACTAGGAGCCGGGCCTGCCGGAATCATGACCGCGTTAAAGGCCCGAGAACAAGGCCACGAGGTCACAATTTTTGAAGCGTCGGACCGTGTAGGAGGAATGGCGGCAAGTTTCGAGGTAGCTGGCCAACGCGTTGACTTCGGGAGTCATCGACTCCACCCAGCTACTGACCCCGAGATCATGTCCTTGATCAAGTCTTTGTTGGGCGAAGATCTACAAACTCGCGAAAGACACGGACGAATCCGTCTTAAGAACAAATGGATCGGATTCCCTCTCCGAACCCTAGACATGGTCAGACATCTACCTATCCGATTCAGTGGCGCCGTAGCTCTCGAAACCCTGACGAAGCCACTTAGATCCAGTAAAACATCAGATTTTCAATCCGAGATTCAACGACGACTTGGGCCGACCGTGGAGCGAGAGTTCTACGGTCCCTACGCGAGAAAACTGTACGGGGTAGATCCGCGCGAACTGACAACAGAATTATCAAACCGTCGTGTCTCTGCTGGTGGTCCAGTCCAAATCATCAAGAACGCTGTCCGAGCCTCAAGACCGGAAGGCCGAGTGTTTTATTACCCACGCAGGGGATACGGACAGATTGCTGAATCCCTCGCTGATGCAGCTGTCGATCGAGGAGTCAAGTTGAAGTTGGGCGCGCCAGCAACGCTCGTCGCCGTTAAAGAAGGTCACGTCGAAGTCACCTGCGGCGACTCGTCAATTGAAGCGAAAACACTATTTTCTTCCATCCCACTTAACGCGCTGATGCAAACGCTAGACCCTCCCCCACCAGCCGAGATAGTGACCGCTGCTAGCCAACAAAGAACCAGGGGAATGATCATCGCTCACCTAGTAGTTCCCCGAAGTCAATACACAGAATTTGATGCCCACTATTTCCCAGGATTGGAAATCACAACTGCGCGACTATCCGAAGCTAAGAACTACAGAGACGGAGACGACCCCGACGATTTAACCGTCCTGTGCGCTGAGTTGGCTTGTTGGGTCGATGATGAGATCTGGAACCTGCCTTCGGAGGACATCGGCCAATTAGTCGAAGAGGATTTACAGCGAGCAGGTTTACCGTCAACCGGTCATGTTCACGTCGAGGTCCAACGACTTCCTTCGGTGTATCCCGTATACGAGCATTCGACAATCGGAGCAAGGGAAACAATAGACAATTGGCTACGCAAGCCCGGCCGAGTTGTCAGTCTTGGACGTCAAGGCCTAGGAGTACCCGACAATCTTCATCATGTCCTGGCAATGGGCTCTCGCGGGGCGTCGGCTCTTGATGCATCTGGGCTGATAAATCAGACAGCCTGGCAAAATTCATTAGACGAATTTGCTCAACATGTCGTGCAAGACTGACTACTTGAAAGCCAACCTCTTCATCTATTCTGAGCAAGACTTCTGTCGAGAATACAATTTGGTTTCAAACTCATTCTCGACTCAATTTGTTCCTACTACCAACTATGGACGACGCTAGAGACATGACTGAACCATCTACCGAGCACTTCGACGTCCTTATAGTCGGTGCAGGCATTTCAGGGATAGGGGGCGCATACCACCTCCAACGAGACTGTCCTGACAAGAGTTTTGTGATCTTGGAAACCATGAACGGTTTCGGGGGTACCTGGAAAACCCATAAGTATCCAGGCATTCGGTCCGATAGCGACCTGTACACATTCGGTTACGGCTTCAAGCCTTGGACTGGGCCGCCGATAGCGACGGCTGAAGAAATCTTGAACTACATGGGAGAGGTCATCGAAGAGAACGACATCTCCTCTCATATTCGTTACGAACACACCATAGAAACCGCTGAATGGTCAAGCGATGACAAGCAATGGACGTTGACGGTTCGACGACACGGTGTCGCTGAGCCAACGATTTTCACATGCGGATTCCTATGGATGTGTCAGGGTTACTACAGACACACTGATCCCTATACCCCCGAGTGGCCAGGAATGGACGAATTTCAGGGAACCGTGGTACATCCTCAAACATGGCCAGATGATCTTGACTACGAGAACAAAAAAGTTGTCGTAATCGGCTCAGGTGCTACAGCTGCAACTCTGATCCCTGCAATGGCAGACAAAACCGAACACGTAACTATGTTGCAGAGATCTCCAACCTTTTTCGTGGCACGACCAAACAGCAACGAACTCGCAGACACACTTCGGCAACTAGATATTCCTGATGAGTGGACTCACGAGATCGTTCGAAAAAAGATTCTCCTTGACCAAGAACAAATTGTGGAAATGTCATTCAAATACCCCGACCTTGTTCGAGAGGAGTTGTACAAGGGCATCAGAGAAATTTTGGGTGATGACTATGACGTTTCGGAACACTTCGAACCCGCGTACCGACCCTGGCAACAACGGATTGCCCTCATCCCAGACGGTGATCTTTTTCACTCGATAGCCGCAGGAGATGCGTCAGTTGTAACCGATGAGATCGCAACTTTCACCAAAACAGGTATCGAAACAGCTAGTGGTCAGATACTCGAAGCGGACATCATTGTCACGGCGACCGGTTTCGATCTCAGCATTCTTGGCGATATTTCATTCACCATTGATAACGAACTCTTAGATTTCTCCGACACCATCGGTTACCGCGGAATGATGTTTACGGGATTGCCAAACATGATCTGGGTCTTTGGTTATTTCAGGGCAAGTTGGACATTGAGAGCTGACCTCATAGCCGGCTACGTTTGTCGGCTGCTGCAACACATGGACGATGTAGGTGCCAAAAGCGTGGTCCCAGCCTTGCGACCCGAAGACACAGACATGGAACTGCTTCCTTGGGTTGATCCGGAAAACTTCAACCCTGGATACTTAATGCGTTCCATTCATTTGATGCCCAAACAAGGAACGGTTGATCCCTGGCGACATACCCAGGATTACTGGACCGACAAGGACGAGTTACCAGCAATCACTCTTGACGACGATGCTCTTCGTTACGAATAAAAATTATCTCAGAACCCTGCACCACTAAATTCTCAGGGCTCTACTTCAGATTTTCTATCCGAAGAAAAGTAGTGCGTGCTTGTCGTCTCTTCGAACATTAAGGGTGTGTTAAATTTCCCTTCTTTTATATCATTGGGTCCCTATCTACTTCTTATTAGGTATGGTTAACACTCTTGCGGAGCTGTCCGATGCTTCTGCTTATCCATAACGGAGAACCTTTTCATGAAAAGTTTTAATGGGCCCAAGGTGGGCGGCCTGCTTGTTGCATTAACGCTTGTTTTTGCCGCCTGCGGTAGTGACGACTCATCATCTAGTGGTTCTGGCTCCTCAACCGGTATCTCAGCAAGTGAACTGGTCCAGGAAACAGATAACGCTCTTATCGAAGACGCTGTCGACGGCTACCGCGCTTATATCGGCGAGCAGATTGCTGCTATGCAAGCGGAGACTGCAATATTCGCTGACGCGATCCGGGCAGGCGACGCTGAAGCAGCAGCAGCTGCGTACCCAATTTCACGGCGTCCCTGGGAACGAATCGAGCCAATTGCAGGTCTCATCGAAGATATAGATGGTGCAGTCGACGCCCGTGAGGATGACTTCGACGGCCCGATGGACCCGACCTTTACTGGCTGGCACAAACTTGAGTATTTCTTGTGGGAAGCCGGCGACCTTTCTGAAGCGGGACCATTCGCTGATCAGCTGGAAGCTGACTTGCAGACATTTGCTGACGCACTACCCGGTTTGGAACTTCCCCCGGGCGTATTGACGGTCGGCGCCCAGGAACTAATCGAAGAGGTCGCAGCCCCTGATGGGAAGCTCTCAGGTGAAGAAGACCGGTATTCCGGGACTGACCTTTACGACTTTAAAGCAAACGTGGAAGGAGCTGAGGCTCTCATCGAGCTCTTGAGCCCAGCGTTAGAGTCAGCAGATCATGACCTACTTGACGCTATTGAAGCATCATTCGATGAACTCAATAACCAGCTCGCTCAATTCGGAAGCTTCGCTGACGGATACGTGCATTACGATGAGGTCACCGAGGATCAGCGATCCGAACTCGCAGCGACTCTTGGAGAGTTGGCTGAATCTCTATCAATGCTCAACGGAACTCTCGGACTCGAGTAGTTATTCCTAGATTTAATCCCTATCGCTTAAGCGGTGGTCTCAGATTCAGAGGCCACCGCTTCTGCGCGTTATTTAGGTGTTTGTGATGGAAGACAATTCCGAAAAACCTAAAGGAATAAGCCGCCGTAAGTTCCTGGGCGCGGCCGGGGCAGCTGGAGCCGCCGCTGCGACTGCCGGGTTCGCGTGGCCACTCTTAAAGAACGAAAGCACATATTCCGCTTCTTCTAACGAGTCGTTGGGGTACAACTTTCGCGGAAAACATCAGGCAGGGGTAACGGCTCCTCGAATGCCTGCCGGACTCGTCGCAGGTCTAGACGTCAGAGTGGACGACAAAAGGGAACTTGAGCAGCTATTTGTACGACTTAGCGAGTCCATAGAATTATTAATGAGCGGCGCCCGGTATGAAGATCGGTCAGGTGGATTTCCGCCTGCTGATACAGGTCTCAATGACCGAGCAGATGGGTACGTCCCACCATGGGTTGTTCTTTCAGTAGGCGATTCACTCTTCGATTCTCGCTTCGGTCTGGCATCGCTTAAACCTCGAGAACTTCAGCCGATGCCGAAGTTCAACAACGACTACATGGTGAAGCCAGCAACCAGCCACGGTGATCTTTCAGTGGCAATCGGAGGCGTAACCCACGAGTCAGTTATCCACGGTTTTCGACAACTCATGCGGAGTGTCCGAGGGTCAGTAATACCAAAGTGGACTAGAAGTGGTTTCAACTCTATTCGACCAGATATCAAACCCGGAATAGCGCCGGGCCGAAACTTAATGGGCTTTAAAGATGGGACTGCTAACCCAGACCCCCAGTCAGACAGTTCGATGAATGAGATCGTATGGGTGCAGCCAAATGATCTTCAGCCCGAATGGGCTCTCGGGGGTACTTATCTAGCAGTTCGAGTAATCCGAATGATGGTTGAATTTTGGGACCGAACCCGTCTCAACGAACAAGAAGAGCTCATCGGGCGTTCTCGAGATAGCGGTGCTCCACTAGGAATGAAGAAGGAAACCGACGAACCAAGATTTACTTCCTTTGAAAGTCATATCGCTCGAGCTAATCCAAGAACCTCCGGCAGTGAAGAGAACCTTATGCTGCGAAACGGCTTCAACTATGCCGATGGTTTAGACGGGAATGACCAAATGGATCAGGGTTTGGTCTTCCTCAGCTACCAACGAAGCCTAGAAAAAGGCTTCATCACTGTTCAACGTCGACTCGACGGAGAAGCCCTAGAAGAATATATCCGACCATTAGGCGGCGGCTTCTTCTTCGTACTCCCAGGACCTGGACAGGGATCAGACCCACTCGGGGCCTCACTCCTCGCCTAACGACCGTGGCCGGGCACTTATCTTGCCGACGAGCCGACAAGACCTTGAGCGCGCTTCACCCCACTGAGGCTTCCTTCCTGCGCGATAGATCCATCTGCACTTATGGGTCTATCGCCAAATTGACTTCTTCAGGGAAAGCACTACCACCCTTGTAATAGCCCTCTGGGATTAAAAGCCCTCTTACAAGCTGAGCCATGGGCACGTCAGATGCCTGAGTCAGTCCGTCAGCCACTAGTAACAACGTTTCTCCGAGGACTGTTTCGCTAAATATCCATTGATTGAGAGCATCGTGATTAGGTGCACTTTCGCCCGGCTGTGCCGCGACTGCTTCGTGATAAAAGGTGCGAAGGTCATCCGCCATATGTCGCAAAAGTAATGGCATTTCGAATGTCCAGCTGATCCCATTAACCAGCGGTTCGGAAATGACGTCGCCTGAATCAGCGATTGTCGCCAACGCTCGAGCCACGTCATCAACTTGATCTTCTCCAGCTCCCGTGACGCCAAAAAGGGTTCGGCCTCGTTGGTGTCTGGTCTCAATAGCCCATGGACGCAGCATCGCCACTTCTGCCAATAACCGTTCGCTCAGAGAGTCCGATGTTGCCGAAGAGAGATTGACAGGGCATGCCCAATTTTCGCTCAAGCCGTCATCTGGTGTCTCTACTGCATACTCCTCAATAGTCGGTTCGACCGCCGTATCTAAAAGCCCGAGCGCTCTTCTCAACACATTCTTTTGGAAGTCTGGATCGTTGACAGCGCCGAGGGGCCGGCCGAGAGGAAAGGGCACCCATAACGCTCGTGGAGGCACAACCGCTTCGGACATTTCACGAATCAGACTTATTGATGTAGTGGCTACTCCGGCCCGCTCTATGTAATTCGCTAAGGCGCCGACCGCGCCCGTACATACGGGTCATATCGGAACTAAGAAAGCAATATCAACTCCATCTTGAGCCATCAATCGACCGATCTCTTCACCTGTTTTCTCGAACTGGGAGGGGTCGGGCATCGCTCCCATAAAGGAGTAATGCCAGCGCGCTACTCCGCCTATTTCTCCGGCGGAAGCGAGTTCTCTGAGGCGGTCTATTGGAAAAACGATGTTCGGGTCTTGACCAAATGCGCTGCGATCAAAATTTGCGCTGATGTGTGAGAGCACTAGATCGTCAAACTGGGTGTCTCCAGGAATGATCCGATAATCCAGCGAACCGATAGTAAACGGTGGGTCTATGCGCCGGTGAAGACCCGCTGTAGAAATGATTGCCACCGTTGCATCCTCAATAGGTGGCGGGGTCAGCCAGTTGCCTGGGCCTACGGGCTTCATTTCTTTGGCTCGCGTACCAAGATGTTCCGCTTCGACCGGGTGGAGATCACTTAATCGAACCATACGGGGATTCTAGATCGGCAATGACCCTCCCGACAGCAGCCACGACAGCAGCCACGACAGCGGCCAACGGCACCGTGGAACGGCTCTGCTTGACGCCTACTCTCGGTCATGGGAGCCTTAACCCAGACGTCCCAGGGTGGGTGGCGCATCAAATTAGGAGATCATCAATGGCTTGGCATCTCAATGGCATGTACTACGAGAACTGTTCATGCACAGCAACGTGTCCATGCACCTGGTCGAACATGGAGTTCCCAGCGACCACCGAACGTTGCAACGCAACCTTGGCATTCACTATCGACGATGGTGACATTGATGGCGTTGACGTATCAGGCCATACGTTCGTACTTATGATCGATTCACCTCCTCTGATGTCGGAGGGTGGTTGGAATGTTGGAGTCATCGTCGACGATGGCGCCTCCCAACAACAGGTAGAGGCAATCGGAGCGGTAGTAAGTGGTTCGTTAGGTGGACCGCCAGCTGCATTGGGCCCACTACTTGCCAATTTTCTAGGTATCGAACAAATGCAAGTATCAATCACAACCGAAAACGGTGAACATACAGTTACCTTCGGTGAATCGTCATACACAGGACGTCCACACGTAAACGGATCTGGCGACGTGGTTTCCTTGACTGGAGTCGACACCCACCCAGCTGGCCCGGTTTTAGGTATGGCTCCAGTATCAACATCATCGATCTCAGCTATGGGCATCTCATTCGGAGGCGAGGGCCTAAGCGGCTTCGCTAATCCATTCAGTTGGGCGGCTTAACTCCGCCACCGGCACAGCCGGCCAAAGCTTCGAAATTATCTGCGACGGTCATTCATACCGCCACCGCCTCTTGTTGGGCAATAACCATTGTCTGGGCTATCCGCATGGATATGGGACTTTGGGGTATGCCAGGCACTATGGGAATGTCATTCACTTCATTCCTCATCATGTGGACCCTCATGATGGCAGCAATGATGCTGTCATCAATAGCACCTCTAGCTGCCCTCTACGAACGGACCGTGACCAGCCATCGGGGGCCCCGTCTCTCCGCTCTCGGAATCGGATATGTGTTTGCGTGGGGGGCGACAGGGGTCGCCGCGTTTGTCATAGCAGACGTCTTTGGCGATATAGCGGCCGATCGACCAACGCTTGCACAGTGGGTAGCGGTCACGTGTTTTTGTGCGGCCGGCCTATATCAACTCACACCATTGAAAATGCGATGCCTCGATCACTGCCGCAGTCCGTTAGGTCATCTAATGCAATACATCGGATTTCGCGGACCTCTTCGCGACCTTCGAGCCGGGGTTCATCACGGCCTGTTCTGCCTAGGTTGTTGCTGGGCACTTATGTTGATGATGGTGGCGTTCGGGGTTATGAACATGGCGGCCATGGTCGGGCTAGCCCTCATCATAGGAGTCGAAAAGCACTGGCGACACGGCGAACGGTTCGCCCGGGTAGTCGGCTTCGCAGCCATTATCTGGGCACTTGTAATCATCATCGATCCCAGCGCAGCTCCCGGACTTGATCCTGATGCGGTCATGGACATGGACGGTGACATGGACATGGACATGGACGGTGAGATGGACATGGACATGGACGTGGACGGTGAGATGGACATGGACGTGGACGGTGACAGGGATATGACAAAGAACTAACTACGACTGCCAAAAACTGCAAAGGGTCCGGCCATGAGGCCAGACCCTTTTACTTGGTGGCGGGGGTTGGATTTGAACCAACGACCTTCGGGTTATGAGCCCGACGAGCTACCAAACTGCTCCACCCCGCGGCGAAGGATCATCAGTATGGCGGTTCTGTATAACAATCTGCAACTTTGGGTGCGAAGAAGAAGAAATCGCCGTGATCGTCGGCTTAAGGATCAAGCCAATCTTCAAGTTCCATCAGGGTTTTATCAAAAGCAGTCATTCTCGCGGCTATACCGGTTCCGGCCGTCACAACTTCAGGTGAAGTTGTACCCGTCACATCAATGTTCCCCGAAGCGGTGGTGGAAAACAAGGTCAAGACTAAGAACGAGATGAGGCCCAGCCCTAAAGCAACAAGAATTGGCATGTTGTAACCACCGGAGACATCAATCATTCGGCCTGCCATAGGTGGGCCAAGTAACGCCCCCAAGCCACAGGCTGTGTACAAAAGGCCCATAAGAGAACCAAGCCCTACTACTCCAAACAAGTTGGCGAGTACGAGCGGACTGACAGCAACGAAAGATCCATACCCAACGCCCATGATGACCATGAAGATGACCAGAGTTGCAAAAGACGACCCTGCTAGGAGCCACGTGACGAAAGCTATTGGGCAGAGAGCAAAACCAAATCGGAAGATACGAAACGTTCCAAAACGATTGGTAAGCCAGCTAAACCCAATCCGGGAAAGGACACTGGAGCCACCGAGTAAACCGACAAGAGTGGCCGCAGCTACAGGAGAAATTCCGCGCTCTTTTGCATACGGAACAGCAAAAACAAAGGGGATGAACAGGGCGGTGGCATAACAGAAAGCAGCGATCCAAAGCCTTCGAAATGTCGAAGATCTAAATGCCTCACGTATTCGTGACGGCGCTGCACCAGCTTCTCCGGGTGCACGTGCCATCATAAAAACACCAACCAACAGAATCAGTGAACCTCCAACCCCGAAGATCCGATAAGTACTCCTCCACCCGTACACATCAATCAACCGGGCGGCTAACGGGTTCATAACCAGCGTCCCCACTCCGATCCCGGCTACGGAAATGCCGACCGCTGTGGCACGCGATTTTTCGAACCAGCCTCCGACATGAGCGACCATAGGAATATATGCGCATGCTGCGGCTATACCGGCTCCAACCCCAAAGGTGATGTAGCCAACCCCAATCGAGTCAACGTAGCTCGTGGCCCACAACCCAACAAACAAAGCAACCGCTCCTGCGGCGAGCACCGGGCGAGGACCATAACGATCTGAAAGCCGGCTTGTAATCAAACTTAACCAAAAGAACGAAAAAGTCGTCAGTCCGAAAATAACTGCAGTCGAACCCTTCCCTGTCCCAAAATCATCAGCCATCGACTGGAAAAATGCACCGAAGCTATAGACCGTGCCTAAAGCGACAGCAGAAGAGAAAAATGTGGCTATTACTGTAAGCCAACCACGGGGTGAGTCGATTAGCTGTCTTTCGTTCATAGACCCCTACTTGGCTGCTTGCATAACTTTACTCGGTGTTGATAACTCGAAACCCTTCGGCAAGGCGGCCAGCTTCCATACCTGCACTTCCGGCGACACCTGCAGCCCACTCTCGAAGTAATTCCTCTAGACCTTCGATGCGATCTGTTTGACTCGAATGACAACGCAGCGCCTTAACTTTTTTTTCGAATGTGGCAGTGATGTCTACGTGCATCATTGTTCCCTCAGATGCAGCCATCCACATCATCCAAACTTCATTCACCGTGTGCGGCTCATGGCCTTCGTCTAAAAGTTCTCGGTGAGATCGTGGGTTTCGTGCATCAGGGTAGACGGCAGCCATAGTCGCCCAAGCAGCTGCCAGATGGTCTGGGTGGGCCCCGTAAATCCGATCCCAATTAGCGGTAGTTGGCTGGGTGACGACGACGTCAGGCCGAACTACTCGTATGACTCTCGATATGTCGCGTCGGAGTGCAAGGTTATTTTCTACCCGGCCATCAGGGTAATTCAGCCAATGGAGATCTTCGACACCTACCGACAAGGCCGCAGCAGTTTGTTCGCTCTGACGCAGGGCCGCTAGATCGTCGCTACTTCGGGTTAGATCGTCATCCCCCGCGTCTCCGCTCGTTACCAAGCAGTAAGAAACCTGAGAACCCGCGCTAACTAAGGCTGCCATCGTGCCCGCAGTTCCAAAATCAACATCGTCGGGATGAGCGACGACTACAAGAACTCGGGCTGGTGCTGTTATCTCACCTGTAGCAGTAGGAATTGTTCCAAGCACAGCGTTATGCGGCGTCGGCGTCGTCTCGAACCGGAGACTGA
>CAJWBN010000077.1 GCA_913020735.1 uncultured Acidimicrobiaceae bacterium | reverse complement strand
ATTCAAAAGGCGACTCTCGACTGGTTAACCCGCCATAAAATCCGTTATGACCTCCTCATCATGAGACCACTGGGAGACTTTCAGGCCTCGCCAGGCTTTAAACGTGATGAAACTCATAGCCTTCGCCGCCAAGGATATGTTCCGGTGTTGGCTATTGATGACGACATGCGAAATGTCCGGATGTACAAAAATGAGGGTATCCCTACGATATTTCTAGACAGCGGATATCACCCACACTAAATGTGATCTGCCTGTGGGTAATGTGCCTCTAGAAGCCGCTACGTTTAGAGATAAGCACCAACCATGGAGGGACTCCGAATGAAAAACACCCTCAAAACCACCATGCTGCTCGCCGCTATGGGCGCGCTCATCATGTTTATTTCCAGTTTCTGGGGATCAGGTGGGCTAACAATTGGCCTATTCCTCGCATTGGCGATGGTAGGCGGCAGTTACTGGATGAGCGATAAATTAGCCATTCGGTCTGCTCGCGCAGTCGAAGTAGAGGAAGGCCAGTTGCCCGAATACTGGTCCATCATGAGCGAGCTTTGTCAACTCTCTGCTCAACCTATGCCCCGAATCTACGTAAGCCCCGATCCCCAACCCAATGCCTTCGCGACAGGTCGAAACCCAAGCCATGCAGCCGTATGCATTACTGAAGGACTCATCCAGCATCTCTCGTGGGACCAAATACGAGGAGTCTTGGCTCACGAAATGGCTCACATAAAAAATCGCGACATCCTTATCGGATCAGTTGCTGCCGCTATAGCGATGGCAATTAGCTTTGTCGCCAATATGGCCCAATTCGCCATGATCTTCGGAGGCGGTAATAGAGATCGAGACCGCAACCCATTGGTTGACATACTTCTAATCATTATCGCCCCAATAGCTGCCGCCTGTATCCAAATGGCGATCAGTCGGAGTCGAGAATTTCAAGCGGATCGAACCGCCGCGAGAATGATCGGTGACGGTGAACCTCTCGCAGCCGCATTAGAAAAACTCGACATTGCCAGTCGCTCAATCCCAAGCTTGGCAAACGCGAATCAAGCGCAAATGTATATAGCGAATCCTTTGGCTAGTCGCCAGATGGCCTTTCGCAACCTCTTCACTACGCACCCTCCCATGGAAAAGAGAATCGCGCGATTACGCGACGGAAGTTGGCGTGAAGGTATCTGAATCAGTCTCGGAAATTCTCAAACTGCAGAGGCAACTCGAAATCCGCTTCCTTCATCTTTGAAATTACCGTCTGTAAATGGTCACGCTTTTTTGAGCTGACCCGGAGCTGATCGCCCTGAGTTTGCGACTGAACCCCTTTGATACCTAATCCCTTAATGAACTTATTTAACTCCTTAGCCTTATCGCTACTTATCCCAGCCTGAAGCACTACCTGTTGACGAACTGATGCCCCAGAGGCTTCTTCAACCTCGCCATACTCAAGCGCCTTTAGGCTCACCTTGCGTCGAACTAGCTTCTCCTCCAGGACTTGCCGAAGAGCAATAAGGCGGTCTTCGCTGCTACTCGCCAAAGAAATTTGAACATCAGTGAGAGTTATCTCAGAACCGGTGTCTTTAAAGTCGTAACGAGTTGACACCTCCCGTGCAGCCTGGTCCACAGCATTGCGAACCTCCTGCATATCGATTTGAGAAACGACGTCAAAAGAACCCATGGACAGAAATATACCGAGCCTCTGGCAACCTCGTCGCTGGTTAAACCTGCGATCTTCTTTGGGGCATTGGAACCAAACCGATAACGTAACCGCCGTTGGGTCGGTGCCCGAGCGGCCAAAGGGAACGGGCTGTAAACCCGTCGGTTCACACCTACGGAGGTTCGAATCCTCCCCGGCCCACCACGAACGGCGAGCAAAAGCTCGCCGTTCGTCGCGCTTGGATACGTCGGCAACGTACCTCCGAGACTCGACGACACCCATAAATGAACGGCTTACTATCGAGAGTCTCCACCCATCACATAAGAACGACGGGCGGCCCATTGCGATCATGAGCTAACTTCCGAGGATGGCTGATTCTTGTTACGCAGAACGCGACGGTCGAATTTTCACCGTCACAATTAACCGACCCGAACGAATGAATGCGCTGCATCCACCTGGTAACGCTGAGATGGCAGAACTATTTGATGAATTCCAAAATGACCCTGATCTATGGGTAGCCATAGTCACAGGCGCGGGTGATCGTGCCTTTAGCGCAGGCAACGACTTGAGATATCAAGCCGAAGGCGGAGACCGATCCGCTATGCCAGACAGCGGATTTGGAGGGCTTACCTCTCGATGGGATCTCGATAAACCCGTTATCGCTGCCGTCAATGGAGTCGCGATGGGCGGCGGCTTCGAGATCGCTCTTGCTTGCGACATGATTATCGCTAGTGAAAATGCCCGGATGGCGTTGCCTGAACCCAAAGTTGGCTTGGCTGCCTTAGCTGCCGGAGTCCATCGACTTCCTCGCCAGATTGGACTCAAACGCGCTATGGGAATGATGTTGACCGGACGTCATGTCTTGGCCCAGGAAGGCTATGAACTGGGGTTCGTCACAGCTGTAGCCCCAGAGGGAGAGGCACTGAACGAGGCTCGCCGCTGGGCAGAGATGATCCTCGAATGTTCTCCCATGTCGATTCGAGCAACAAAACAGGCCGCTATGCAAGGGTTAGACCAGGCCGGTGTGCGAGCTGCCCACGAAGGTAAATATGAAGCTGTCAAGGCGATGGGTAAGAGCGAGGATTACATAGAAGGACCGGTTGCCTTTTCTGAGAAACGCCCTCCTCAATGGAAAGGTCGCTAAACCCCACCCATAGAGATGATGACCCAATGATTAATGTTGAAAGAACTGAGGCAGTCGCTGATGCCATGGCAGATATCCGAGTAATCGATGCTGCTGGGGTTGATCGTGACTCCGTCGAATCGATTAGACGTCGACTTTTGCAATTGGCTCAACGAAAAGAACTGTTCCCGTGGAGTGACTTCCCGCCCGATGATTCGAAAGATGGCAGCACCCTCTACCTACTGTCCCAGGACCAAGACCATCGATTCGCGCTCTACATGCAGTCAGTCGCCGATACAACTCAAGCTCCACCCCACGACCACTTAACTTGGGCTTGCATTGTGGGTTTAGAAGGTCAGGAAACTAATCGCCGATATGAACAACGAGCTGGACAAGGACCACCCAAAGTCGCAAATGAATTCGTAGTGGAATACGGCACAGGTATTGCCTTTTTACCTGATGATGTCCATTCCATACATGTGCAGGGAGGATCCTTAAATTTTCATTGCTACGGACATGACCTCCTAGATCTTCCGCCACGTAACTATTGGGATGAATCTGACGAAGAATGGCGAACTATGAAAATTCGGTATCCAATAATCGATGCTCGCCCGTGACGGCAAACAGCATTTCAGTGAGCAACCTGGTAGAGGCAATCCGAGGTTCTGAAGAGTTAGCGATCGTAGACCCCCGAGATCATGAGACATACAGCAACGGCCACCTTTTGTGGGCAGCGAGTCTGCGCCTTGAAGATGCCCTGGAAGCAGCGGAAGTTCTTCTCCCTCGACGTTCAGTTCCGATAGTTATTGCTGGCGACGAAGCAGAAGAAGCTAGCTCGCTCCAAAATATTCTCAAAAAAAATGGATGGCCGGATGTCAAGGTCTTAGAGGGTGGGATTAACTCGTGGGTCGGAGCTGGACACGAACTTTATTCAGGCGTGAATGTTCCATCGAAACTGTTCGGCGAACTAGTGGAACGTCACTATGGAACCCCACATATCGAAGCGGAACAACTAAACGAGTGGATCACTGAAGAGCGGCCACTAATTATTTTGGATTCAAGAACTGAGCGCGAATTCAATCGGATGAGCATTCCCACCGGACGTTCCTGCCCGGGAGGAGAACTGGCATACCGAGTATTTGATTTGCTGGACCAAGACGCGACTGTTGTCGTTAATTGTGCCGGTCGGACGCGGAGCATTCTTGGAGCAGAATCTCTGGTGCGTGCAGGAATTCCTAACCCTGTAGTGGCGTTAGAGAACGGCACTATGGGATGGGAACTAGCAGGATTGACACTGGAACATGGCAACAACGATGTGGTATCTGCCCCTAGCGACATAGGTCAACAAAAAGCCTCGGCTGCTGCCCTTCAAGTTTCCGGACGTTTCGATATCACCCGAATCAATAAAGACACTGTGAATCACTGGAAGTCCGATAGTTCACGGACCTTGTACCAATTTGACGTGCGAACTCCATCTGAATATGACGCCGGCCACCTTGCCGGTTTTAGAAATGCCCCAGGAGGTCAGCTTGTCCAAGCCACCGATGAGTACGCAATTACCAGAGGCTCTCGAATAGTCCTCACCGATAATGACTTCACAAGAGCGACGATGACGGCTTCTTGGCTGACTGAGATGGGATGGGAAACTTATGTGCTTGAAGATGAGCTGAATGGCGACGATTCACTCGAGTACGGAAATACTGAATTGAAGTTCAGTACCCCACAAGTGGTTTTGCCATACGACCCCGGGGACGCACATGTGGCGCGAGAAGCAATGCAGGAATATTTGGACTGGGAAGTCGCGCTAGTTGATCAGTACGACCAGGATCCGCTAGCACGATTCACTCGATCTAGTTGGGCTTAGAGAATTTAGAGGTCTGAATATTTCGCGATTATGTCGCCGAAGCGAAGCGCGTCCTCAGGTGAATCAATCAGCGTTGGCATTCCTGCCATAGCGGTTACCGGCACCACCAGCCGGTCAACGCCTCGAGCTTTCATTTCTGGGATGTCTTCTGGGTCTTCTGGCATGGGCATCGTGATCTCTAGAGCTTGAGGGTCTCTTCCGCACTCCTCAGCAGTTCTGCGCGCGAGATCAATCCGCTCTTGAGGTGTGTCTCGAGCTGGGAAGTAGCCATCACCCAGTCGACCAGCCCGGCGAGCCGCATAATCGGTATCGCCGCCCACAATTATGGGAACTGAGCCAGCTACGGGTCTCGGAAGACAATAAGTGTCAGCAAACTGAACGAATTCACCGTCGAAGGAAGCACAGTCATTTGCCCACAGCTCCCTCATAGCAGCGACGTATTCATCGGTTCTTGGACCTCGCCGTTCAAATGGGGCACCAATTGCATCGAATTCTTCTTTGAGCCACCCAACACCTATGCCCAGGAGCACTCTCCCACCAGACATGTAATCCAATGTCGCCACCTGAGCTGCGCAAACCACAGGAGAATGCTGAGGCAGAATCAAAATAGCGGTGCCGAACTTAATTTTTTTGGTGGCGCCTGCCATATGCGCCATCCAGATAAGCGGATCAGGCAGAATTAAATCCTCCGCGCCTCCAGCAATTTTGCCGGAATCGCTGTAAGGGTAAACAGACTCGTAGCCAGAAGGAATAACAGTGTGTTCAACAGTCCAGGCAGACTCGAATCCAGCTTCTTCACCAGCTTGTACAAGCTCAACGGCAAGCGCTGTGTCCGCTGCGTATTTATCGGTATTGCAATATCTAAGACCAAACTTCATGGTGTCCCCCTCGACGTACCCCTCTAATCTACGACTACAAGCCTTGAATATTCAGGAGTCCAATGTCTTACCTGCCGAATGTTTCTGACATCTTTGACGCTTCGCGGTGGCGCGAGCTCGAAAGATTCGATTTTAAAGACATCACATATCACCGGGCCATAGACCAAGGAACAGTTCGGATTGCATTTGATCGTCCTGACATTCGAAATGCTTTTAGACCCAACACAGTCGACGAGCTCTACACCGCCCTCGACCATGCACGCATGAGTACAGACGTAGGAGTTGTCTTACTTACAGGCAACGGCCCATCCACCAAAGATGGCGGCTGGTCCTTTTGTTCTGGAGGGGATCAACGAATTCGAGGAAAAGATGGGTACAAGTACGCCGACGGAGACACAAGCGAAACAATCGATCCAGCGCAAGTAGGAAGACTCCATATTCTTGAGTGTCAACGCCTGATCAGGATGATGCCCAAGATTGTGATGTGCGTTGTCCCTGGTTGGGCTGCCGGCGGCGGTCATAGCCTCCACGTCACAGCCGACTTAACCCTCGCCAGTCGAGAACACGCGCGCTTCAAGCAAACAGACACCGATGTAGCAAGTTTTGATGGAGGGTTTGGGTCTGCCTATCTAGCGAAGCAAGTTGGACAGAAGAAAGCTCGCGAAATCTTTTTCCTAGGTCGCACATACGATGCTGAGGAACGATTCGTAATGGGTGACGTCAACGCGGTCGTGGAACACGCCGAACTCGAAAATGTGGCATTGGAATGGGCTACTGAAATCAACTCGAAATCGCCAACAGCGCAGCGGATGGCAAAGTTTGCATTCAACCTCACCGACGATGGTTTAGTCGGCCAACAAGTGTTCGCGGGCGAAGCGACCCGATTGGCATATGGAACTGATGAAGCGGTAGAAGGGCGAGATGCGTTTCTGGAAAAGCGTGAACAAGACTTCAGTCAATTTCCTTGGCATTTCTAACCAGAGGAACTCCCACCTACAGGTGTGAGCCGCTGCATCAGAGTGACGTCTAGCCATTGACCAAACTTCCTCCCTACTTCTTTTTCCACCCCAACTAGTTCAAAACCGTGTTTCGCGTGGAGCGCAATTGAAGATGGATTTTCGCCAGCGATTCGTGCGAAAGTCGAATGAAACCCATGTTCATCTGCAAGCCGCGTTAGTTCTCCAAGCAGCAAATTTCCAACGCCCGCGCCTTGATGGCTTTGGTGTACATAGATCGAATCCTCGACACTTGTTCCATAAGCGGGCCTATCTCTGTATTTCGAGAGACACGCCCAACCCACGAGGGCATCCTCTTCGTCAATAGCCACGATGCAGGGCAAAGCACCCGACCTATCTCGCAACCACTCTCGCTGCTCTTCGAGAGATTTCGGAACCAAATCGAAGGTCGCCACGCTAGAAAGAACTTCGTGGTTGTAGATCTCAGCGATTTCTGCAGCGTCAGAAAGTTTAGCTAGACGGACTTTCATATATACCAAGGTACCGTTGAAGGGGTTGTGGATCATCGGTGTTGATCCGTAAGCTTCCAAGCCTGCGCGGGTTCGCCCGTTCATGGTTGCCGCGATAGCTCAGTTGGTAGAGCGCCTCCATGGTAAGGAGGAGGTCCCGGGTTCGAATCCCGGTCGTGGCTCGCTCGAGAGAGCATGGCGGGATAGCTCAGTTGGTCAGAGCGCACGGCTCATAATCGTGAGGTCCCGGGTTCGAACCCCGGTCCCGCTACAAACATAAAGTCAAATGGTTAAATGCCCGAATCGTGAAGCAATGAAACGTACCGCGGCCAAAATGCCATTAATAACTATTTAGGCTTTCTGACAGGCCGACTAAATGACGAGTAGCGTCGGCATATGCCAACACCGCAAATTCGCGCTGACGTTGCAGCCGCCCGAGAGGGCGATGACGAGGCATTTGAACGGCTTGTTGAAGCAACCTATAGCGAGATTTTCACATTGGCCGCGCGGCTTACCCAAAACCATGAGGATGCACTAGATGTCGTGCAAGAAGCTTATTTAAGGGCATACCGCGGCCTTATTGATTTTCGCGGCGAAGCGAGATTCAGCACATGGATGCACCGAATTACCGTCAACTGTGCAAGTACCTTATTAACCCGTCGTAATCGCTATCGCTGTGACGAAATCCAACACGACGTCGTTGACCTGAATGGCGAGTATCACCCTGAGCGCAGATTAGAAGACGCAGAAATCAGTTTTGAGGTGCGAAGTGCTCTCAATGACCTCCCGACCAATTTACGAGTCGTTGTCGTACTGAGGGACATCTTTGATTTGTCCCACGCAGAAATAGCCAACCAGTTGGGAATTTCAGCGACTGCCGTGAAAGTACGTCTCCACCGGGGCAGAAAACGGATGCGCGTATCCGTTCAGACCAGTCGCGAAATTAGAGAACCCATTGTCGCAGCAAATACTTCGTATAGAGCTCGCCATGCGATGTGAACGGCATCAACGACAAATTCGAGCAATGGCCAGAGGAGAAATAATTGGATCCTTAAAACTCCGAGAGCATGCTCGGCATTGTCTTCGATGTCAGGCCGAAATGTCCCGTGAGCGACGCATACAGCGAGAACTCCAAGCTCTGCGGGATGAATTACCTATCCCAGGAGGTTTAGCTACTCGTATTTTGGAGTCAGTCGAGTCTCTGGATCGAGGGTCGATTATCGTCCGAAAGCAACGATCGAAAATTGCTGGTCTCTGTGCTCTAGGAGTTGCACTCGCTGTCGGATTGACCTCTAGACCTGGACGTCGCCGGGTAAGCCAGGCAAGCTGAGAGAAAGCTCAATAGGCATTACGAAAGGAAACCAGGGAGCCCGCTGCTATCGTTTTTCACTGCCTCAACGTAAGGAAGTTTTTTTCCGCTGAGGGCAGTAGCTCAATTTGGTAGAGCACCGGTCTCCAAAACCGAAGGTTGTGGGTTCAAGTCCCTCCTGCCCTGCTCCGCTGTTGCTCTCAACAGTTCACTTATTCACCTCCGACCACGGACCAAACACATGGCTATGAATCGACAAACACGAAGGCATCTGCAGAAGCAGGGCGAAATGAGCGCCGATGGTGCTCCTATTGCCAATCGTGACCGTCGCGCCGCAGCAGCGGGGGCATCCCCAGATACTGAACGCGCAGGCCCGCGTCAGTTCGTGAGTGAAGTTAAAGGCGAGTTGCGCAAAGTGGTGTGGCCTACCAAAGACGAAATTGTCAACTATTCCGTAGTCGTCTTCGTCACCATTGTGGTTCTGACTGCGTTGATCGCAGGTTTGGACTACCTAACCGGCGAAGGGGTCCTGCGCCTCTTCGATGTGAACTAATGACCGACACTGACTCTTCAAGCACAGATCCAATGGCCGCTGCTCGGCGTTTATTGGGAACAGAAACTTCTGCTGATATCGAAAATCCAGCAGAAGCAGATAACGGCGCCGGTGAGACTGATTCCGCCGTCGCTGCCGTTGACACCGAAATAATCGGTGAAGATGAACTTCTAGAGGACACCACAAAAGAAGTTTCTGCCTACGACAGACCAGGAAAATGGTTTGTTGTCCACACTCAGTCGGGTTACGAGAAAAAAGTTAAACAGAACCTCGAAGCTCGAGTTCAGTCTTTCGATATGGAAGACAAAATTTACGAAGTCGTGGTGCCAATGGAAGATGTCACCGAATTTCGTAACGGCCAGCGGGTCGTCGTGCAGAAAAAGATGTTCCCTGGTTACTTGTTGATTCGGTCTCGCCGAAACGACGATGTGCATCACATGATCCGGAATACTCCTGGCGTGACGGGATTCGCGGGACCTGGTGGAAAACCATCACCGCTACGTCGAAAAGAAGTAGACAATTTCTTAGCAATCAAGAAAGACGGTGACGAGCCGCAACGCAAGATCAAACCTCGACTTCTATATGAGCTCAACGAGAGTGTGCGAATTAAAGAAGGCCCATTCGCTGATTTCCAAGGCGAAATAGTCGAGATAAATGAAGAGCAATTAAAGGTAAAGGTTCTTGTAAACATCTTTGGTCGCGAAACACCCGTAGAACTAGATTTCGCCCAAGTTGCAAAAATTTGAGCCCAAGCTGGTTGTCTTCTTGAAGCCAACCCGAAACAATGACATGTCTCGCTCTAGCTAAAGCTCGAGCCCCATCAACACGGAGAACGCTAATGGCGAAAAAGAAAGTCGCCGCAATGGTCAAGATTCAGATCCCAGCTGGACAAGCAAGCCCCGCGCCGCCAGTCGGCACGGCGCTTGGTCCTCATGGCGTTCAAATTATGGACTTTTGTAAGGCCTATAACGCTCAGACTGAAGACCAGCGGGGCTCCATTGTTCCTGTTGAAATCACGATCTTTGAAGACCGTTCATTCACGTTCATAACGAAGACACCGCCGACGTCTGTTTTGATTCGAGAAGCTGCGCGTCTTGACAAAGCTGCTCATGAGCCTGGCCGAGAAGATGCGGTTGGATCGATCTCTCAAGCACAATTGGAAGAAATAGCCAATGTTAAAATGCCTGATTTGAATGCCAATGACATTGAGGCGGCGAAACTGCAAGTTGCCGGTACCGCCCGCTCGATGGGAATTGAAGTTCAAGGTTCTTAAGTTATAAACGCCCGTCGGGAGGACCTCGTCCGATGATCGCGTACGAAGAGGGAGCTGAAAGGCGACACCAATGAGTGGAAAAAAATATTCCGACGCAAGTGAACGATTTGATAGACAAAAGTTTCACGAAGCTGTTGAAGCAGTTGGGTTAGTCAAAGAATTGGCTTCGGCCAATTTTGATGAGGCCGTCGATATTGCGGTTGGATTAGGAGTAGATCCGCGTAAAGCAGACCAGATGGTTAGAGGTACCGTGGCCTTGCCTTCAGGAACTGGTGGGGACGTCCGAGTAGCAGTCTTTGCGCAAGGAGACTTGGCTACTGAAGCTACTGAAGCCGGCGCTGATGTTGTAGGGGCTGAGGATCTAGCGGAACGCATTGAAGGTGGATTTACTGAGTTCGACCTTGCGATAGCGACACCCGACATGATGCCGTTGGTTGGCAAGCTTGGTCGTGTTCTAGGGCCACGTGGCCTCATGCCCAATCCTAAGTCCGGCACGGTAACAACTGAGATTGCTAAAGCGGTGGGTGAATTCAAAGGCGGGAAAGTTGAATATCGGACCGACAAATACGGCAATGTGCAGCTAGCGATTGGCAAAACAAGTTTTGAGGCTTCTGACCTTGTAGCTAATTTTACGGCTGTCATGGATGAGATTGAACGAGCTCGGCCAGCATCAACTAAGGGTCGATATATCAAAAAGGTCACCGTTTCATCAACGATGGGGCCTGGTATCAAGATTGACCCAAGCAGACTTGGTGACTAAATAAATTCAAATCATCGGCATTAGCCAGTTTGCAATTGTCTATCCCACCTCTAGCCTGATCTGACAACCAAATTCTGCTCGCCGTAGACCTCTGGTGGCCCTAGGCCCCAAATTGTGATGGGAAACCGTTACAAGCCCGAATAGGTGAATCCTGAATCCCCCCGCCGAACTTTTTCGACGATGGTTTCGGTGTTCGCCCTGCGAGCACCGACTACCCGAAGGGGGTGAGACATGAGTCAAGAAAAGCGAGTAGAAAAATCCGCCGTAATTGAAGACGTACGTGAGCGATTCGATGAAGCTGAAGCGGTTTTAATTACTGAGTATCGAGGTCTTGATGTGGGTCAGATGGCTGACCTACGCGGCGCTTTGCGTGAGGCTGAAACGGTTTACAAGATCTACAAAAATACTTTGGTGCGTAGAGCGCTTGATGAAGGCGTTCCCGAAGGTTTAGTTGACATGCTTGTTGGCCCAACAGCTCTGGCATTTGTAGAAAAAGATCCTGGAGCTGCCGCAAAAGCTCTGAAACAGTTTTCTGCTGCCAACGAAGCCCTGATCATTAAGGGAGGTTTCCTAAACGGCGACCTTCTTGATGAGGCTCAGGTCCGTGAACTTGCCGACCTCCCATCTCGCGATGAACTCTTGTCTTCAATCGCTGCTGGTCTAGCTGCTCCGCTCCAGCAAATCGCGTCGATGATGAACAACCTGCTCTCCGAGATGGCCAATTTGCTTCAGGCATTGGCGGATAAGGGAGAAGCCCCTGAGGTAGAGGAAGCTGCTGCTGAAGAGCCTGCTGCTGAAGAGTCTGAGGTAGA
>CAJWBN010000076.1 GCA_913020735.1 uncultured Acidimicrobiaceae bacterium | reverse complement strand
TTAGCTATGTACCTTTTGGGGTGTGGACGGGACTAATGACTCTGGGCAAGAACCGGAAGAAACAGTAAACGACGATGCCTCAACGGATTCCTCTTACGAGTCTGCTTTCGATGAGTGGACGCGTGAACGTCCCGTTGACTGGTCTCAAATTCCAGATGACCCCAATACAACGACAGAAGATGCGCCTACAAACAAATATGCACTCCACCCCGACGACCGAATCTGGCGTCATCCGAGTGAGCTTCAATACCTATCTCCTGATTCAGGACGGCCTGCGAGCAAACGCGGGCTCTTTGGCGCTGGCCTGATAGGAGCTGCGGTTGGAGGTGTGGCGGCCGCGCTAATAGTCGGAGTCATTTTCAGTTCC
Organism: uncultured Acidimicrobiaceae bacterium; assembly: GCA_913020735.1. Classification (GTDB taxonomy): domain Bacteria; phylum Actinomycetota; class Acidimicrobiia; order Acidimicrobiales; family Poriferisodalaceae; genus MedAcidi-G3. Next base: position 11,365 of record CAJWBN010000076.1, on the reverse strand, counting down.
TCGCCTCAAGTTGTCGAACGGGTTGTCGAGCGTGAAATCACTACCGCTAACATTTCGGCTTCAGGAGTTGCAAATACTGGGCTTCTTTCCGTCGTGGACATCGCAGCGAAAGTAACTCCGAGCGTGGTACGTGTCGAGGTCCTTCAATACGGTCGTGTTATTGGTTCAGGTTCTGGCGTCATTTTCCGCGATGACGGGCACCTCATAACGAATACTCATGTGGTGGAAAGGGGAGACAACTTCCGCATGATTCTCGCTGATGGGACAGTTTTCGAAGCAGATTTAGTTGGAGTAGACCGGCGCACCGATGTTGCTGTCTTGCGGCCGGATGGGGGCGAACAATCTGTTTTTGTTCCAGCGAACTTGGGTTTTTCGGCGCTTCTTCGCGCCGGTGAGACCGCTATCGCTATTGGTTCACCTCTGAGTCTGCGGGGTGGACCAACCGTGACTGTCGGGGTGATTAGCGCCACGAATCGCAGGTTGCAATCACCGCAAGGAGACTGGCTGTACGAGCTAGTCCAAACTGACGCTCCTATATCTCCCGGATCGTCTGGCGGAGCGCTAGTTGATGCTCGTGGAGCGGTGGTTGGCATTACCACGGTTATAGCCGTGACTGACGTTGGGGCAGAGGGTTTAGGTTTTGCTACCCCTATAGAAGTAGCGCACGATGTGGCTGCCGACATCATCCAGTGGGGTCGAGCCCGTCATGGGCGACTCGGTATCCGCGGTTCAGACGCAGCAATTCAGCTTTTACCTCCGAGTCATAAAGCCGGAGTTCTAGTCGAAACCGTTGATTTCGATGGTCCGGCTAACCGCGGTGGCATCGAAGAGGGTGACGTTGTGGTCGAACTTAATGGTCAGCTTGTTTCAGACATGGGGTCGCTGGTTGTAGATGCTCGCATGTTGCAGCCCGGCGATACTGCATCGCTGAGAATTTGGCGGGCCGAGCGACTCTTAGTCGTCGATATTGAGGTTGGGGAACTCGATTAGTTGGTCTTTCCCAAGATCGTCCGTTTGAGCCACCTAGCAAGTCCATATAAAAGACCAATAATTGCTGTTGCTCCTACACCGAGCGACACGTTTTGTCGCTGTTTGGCGTTCATTGAATCCCATGGCATACCAGCTTCGGCAGCGACGAAGACTTGGTCGTTTCCGTAACGCGGGACCCACCCTGTGCTCCGTAAACGATCATTCGCGATAACCCAGGGGTATCGGGTATACGGCAAGAGTCCCGTCGGCGCTTGATGCCCGACGCGACGCGCCACATAACGATCGAGACGGCCCGGTAATGGAACCGGTAATCGGATAATTGGTCGAGCACCAATTAGTTCTCTCACTTCTCGTGCCGTAAGCCATCCATCGGGAGCGACGTTAAATACTCCCGATTCATCGAGTTGCACAACCGTTGCAACTGCGGTCGCGAGATCGTCGAGATGAACAAACTGTTGTGGCGGGTCATCTCGTCGAGTTCGTATCGGTGCGGCGGCAAGCAGAGCCTCACCTATAAGCCCAGACGCATTCGGAGAAGCAACGGCTGTTGGCCGCAAGATCGTTACGCGTCGTTCAACCTCAAGATCAGCCCATTCAAGGGCTGTTCTTTCCGCATCAGCTTGATGAACCGCGAATGTTGATTCGGGATTCGGTCGGACTGCTGCATCTTCCGACAGCGGAACCGAGTTATTGGGCCATGCCCCATAAACCATTGCACTGGAAACGACGACCACCTGGGAAATTTTTGCTTCAGTGGCGCGTTCTAATAGACCGATCAGTTTGCTTTGATCAGAGTCCTCGGAAAACGCTAGGTGAACAATACATTCGACGTCAGCTAGGGACACAGACTCCAAATCGAACGCTAATCCGACTACCTCGTCGAAAATTTGGGTCAATGCGTCGGAAATACGTGACCGTAATGCACCTTCTGCTCCAGAGATTGCAACTGTTGTCATCGACTATTTCTCGCTTCGGTATCTGGCTAATCAGTTAACTGGTGTGAAGCTGTTAACGCACCGGCCTACCATGCGAGCGTGACGAGTGACGATTCTTTCGATGAAGATAACCCCTTTGGTGGTCTTCCGTTCTTAGGTGATCTTGGAAAACTCTTTAACAACCAAGGGCCAGTAGCTTGGGATGTGGCCCGCCAGTTCGCTTATCAGATCGCCACAGAAGGAAGATCTGAGCCGAATGTAGACCCAGTTCAGAGAGCCAAGTTGTCTGAACTGGCCAGAGTTGCCGAACTTCATGTTGCGAATATCTCGTCGTTAGAGGCGGGTTCTTCACCTCACCCTGTTCAGTTGCAGGCGGCAACACGAGCCGAATGGGCATCAGCGGCGTTAGACGCATACCGGCCATTATTGGACCGCTTGGCTGAAAGGTTGGCTCAAGGGACGCTGCCACCAGAGGTTGAGGGGGCAGACGCTCAAATTCTTGACGGTCTCCTCAAGGCGCTTAACCCGATGATGATGGCTATGAGCGCTGGCTCTATAGCTGGGCACCTCGCAACTAAGGCGTTCGGAAACTACGTGCTACCAATTCCTCGGCCCGATAATCGGATCCTGATACTGGTCGACAACATCGAGGTCTTCGCAAAGGAATGGTCACTGCCCTCAGAGGACGTTCAATTGTGGGTGTGTATCAGCGAGATAGCCACCCACTCCGTCTTATCGGTCTCACACGTTAGGACGGCTTTTGAGCAGTTGTTGCAACGCTACATTGACGGCTTCGAGGCTGATCCGCGCGGCTTCGAGGATCGGTTTATGGATTTAGATATCGGCAGTGGCGACCCCGAACAGTTACAGCAACAGCTACAGAGCGCTTTAAGCGATCCAGAAAATTTATTGGGGGCGTTGCGATCTGATGCTCAAAGCGCACTCCTCCCAGATCTTGACGCACTCTTAGCGGTAATTGTTGGTTATGTGGACTACGTCGTCGAAAAAGTCGGGTCAGGCTTGCTGAGCTCGTATGACTCACTTTCGGAGGTCATGCGGCGTCGCCGGTTTACAACAAGCGCGGGTGACCGATTCGTGGAGAAGCTTTTGGGGGTAGAGGTCACTTCGGAACTAGTTGATCGAGGGGCAGCATTTATCTCCGGGATCGTCGAGCGGTCGGACGAAGCAACATTGGGGCGTTTATGGGAAGACCGTCGGTGTCTGCCCACCCCAAACGAGATTGATGCTCCTGGATTGTGGCTGGCTCGGATTGATTTGCCAGAGCTAGATCAAGGTTGACGTTTTTCTCGTCGTGATGGGTCCGGGATTATTCGGGCTATCCATTGAGGTAGCCGACTGTTGAGTCTTTGGTACCTTTTTTCAGTCCAAACTTGATCAGCAATAACTCTGGACGGTGTTCGTTTACCTCGAGCTAACGCGACAAGACCACCTAGATACAAGAAGGCTGCCGAACCGCTTGAGAGCGCCAAAATAACCAAGCCGGCACGTAGGGGCAGCACCCCATTTGGGGCGATGACTGGGATCAATGCACCCAAAACCCAAAAAAGTTGAAACCTTGTTTCAAAACGGGCGAAAGATCGACCCTGATTTACCGTCGGTGCGTCTCGTTGAACAATCGCGTCGAAGGAAAGCTTTCCTAATCCAGCAGCAAATCCTACAGACAGTACAAACGCTAGAACGGCGTTGCGATTACCTGGGAAAGTGGCGAAGAAGCCGACTGCGGCAGCGATAGTGAGCACGCCTCCCAACAAATATTCCTCTTTGACGTATCGCCGCAACGGCGGCGCGGCTATTGCCCCAATAAACGCTCCCAGTGCGCTGGAAGCGACCATCAACCCGAACCAGATAGTGGCTGCATCTTCTCGTCGTAGCCAGAACGCGACCAAAAACAAAGTAAAACCAGTCATCCCGCGCAAAATCGCCATCGCGGAAGCCGCCAAGATAATGCCGGCGCTACGCAAATCGTTTCGTTCATCCTCAGCTATTGGGTCTCGTGCGATCGAGGTTTTGGGGAGGCGGGCACCGAGGGGAACCACCATGCCGAACACGATCATCGCTGCTCCCAGCACCCACTTTGATCCGATTAGAGCTAAAAGCAGTCCTGGGCCTGCAGCGAGTGCTCCTCCAAGTCCGCTGAGAAGAACCAACTTGGAATTCGCTTCAACCAAGTCTTCATTACCGCGCACTAGTCCCGGGACTATGGCGCTTTTGGCTACGTGGTATGTCTTACCTAAAACAAGCGCCCCAAACGCTTCAGGAAACAGTAACAAGGAGTCCAGGTGGCGGATCATCAGGAAAGCAAGCACAGTTCGGCCAAAGCCGCTGACGATCACCATGGCGCGCCGACCACCACGCAGCCTGTCAATCAGTGGACCTATGAGAGGACCAACGATGGCGAACGGAGCAATTGTCAATATGAGATAGAGAGCTACTTTCGGTCTCGCCGCGTCCGGATCAAGGTTGAAGAAGAGAGATCCCGCAAGCGCTATCGTTAAAAGTGCATCTCCTCCAGCGGAAACGAGCTGGACTCTCGCCAGCCGGGCAAAAGGCCCGAGAGTGGCGCGGTTCTGTGCGGGTTTAGTTTGTTTGGCTTCGCCCTCGTTGAGCTCAAAGGCAGCATTTGAGGACTCTTCTTCCTCTTCCACAATTTCACCCTAGACCCGACGCTGACCAGCTACGCCCAGCCAAATAAAATCTGTCGAAGTTAATCGGTTGGGTCAATTACTCGCACGGGTTCAGTGGCTGCCAAAACAGCGCTGTTCAGGTTCGCCACAATTCGTTTGAGGTAGCGGTGGTACACAGCTCGAGGGACTACCTGATGACCCGGCTGGTCCGAGGTCATATAGCCGTCAATATGAGACTGAATCTTTACGGTCATGTCAGCAAGTCGCTCGCGGAAATCTTCCGGTATGCCATCGTGCTCCGCCAAGATTTCGCTGGCCTCACCGAAAAAACCCGAAACAGTTCGACGCTCTTCGAGCAACTGGTCAATGTCTGGTTCATCTGAGAAGGAGACACCGCTTTCAGCAAGGTCCAAAATATTCTTAGCATGATCACCGACACGTTCGATTTTCTTTAACAACAGAATCAGGCCTATAACTTCGCCAATGTCATTAGCTCCATGAACACTGATGTGCACGGCTAGTTCGCCTCGAAGCTGTTGTTCATTGGCGTTGATACGAAGGTCCGTCTCCCTCACATCATCAGCTACGGATTGAGGATCGGCCCCGCTCATGAGAGCGGTGCATGCGAGATCAAAAGAGTGGCGGGCATCATTTACCATGGCAACTGATCGAGTTACCACATGGTCTAATCCGTTGTCTCCGGCTCTAAAGAATGAAAGCACCATAACAAATTCCCCTCTAACGAAGGATAGCTACACCAATGAGAGGTGCAACAATGAACATACCAACGACGTAGCAAACAGCTAGAACTCGACGTCTTACCGCAATTTCTGCCATAGCGTTCGCAGCTATCACCGGAACTTCTCTAGCCAACGGCAACACATACAAGGTCAGAATGCCAATCACGTTAAAGGTCGTGTGAGTTAACGCTACGGTTAGAGAATCAGAGCTTGAAGCAGCTAGCGCGGCCAACAAAGCGGTAATCGTCGTGCCTACGTTTGCCCCTAACGTAACCGGGTAAGCGTTTCTTAAGGTCAACACCCCCGCCGCAGACAGAGGGATCAGTATTGAGGTCGTGATACTGGAGGATTGCACTGCGACCGTGACAATCATCCCGACTACAAGAGCCACGAGACCGCCAGCCTTGCCGAGGATCGCGTTGAGCGATCTCTCAATTCTCGCCGCCACTAGGGCTTTCATGTTTCTCGTGACTAAGGCAAGAGCCATCAATACGATTACGAGACCAGTCGCAACCATAAGAGCACCTTTGACGTTGCCTGATGCTCCAAATTGGTCCCAAAGATCTTTAAGCCATCCGACCGGTTCCTTAACCCATTTCTTGACCGGGCTTTTCCATTCTGTTCCGCCTGAACCGACCAGGAGTTCACTGACCCATTTTGCTATTCCTGAAATTGGCTTAAATATCAATTCGATCGGAAGCAGAACTGCGACAGCTAACACATTGAAGAAATCATGGACCGTTGCCGCAGCGAAAGCCCGCTTAAATTCCGCTGACTGCCGAACATGACCTAATGACACAAGCGTGTTGGTGACCGTGGTTCCTATATTGGCGCCCATAACCATCGGCACCGCCTGCTCAACCCCCAACGCTCCAGACGCGACCAGCCCGACAATGACGGAGGTACTTGCAGACGACGACTGAACAAGAACAGTTCCTAGGATCCCAACACACAGCCCCGCTATCGGATTACTCACCGCTGAAAAGAGGCGTTCTTGGGTGTCGGCACCCATAATTTTGATGCCAGCCTCAAGAGATGACACACCTACAAGGAATAGGTAGATCAAAGCGACGACAAGGGCTGCTCGGGCGCCTGTTGGCATTTGACGAGTAGCGGAACCGGGGGGGCGGGCCACGACCGGCAACGTAGTAGAAAACAAATTCCGTAGTGTGGATTTACCTACGAATTTTCTATTTCTTAAGGAGTAAGCGAGAAATCTCCGAGATTCAGGTCTGAGTGCTGTGTCGTAATCCCAATGAGTTCGGATACGGAAATACTGCCTTCTCTCACCGCAGTATTATCAGTGCCTTCAATTCTTCGTTTCGGGTCGCCGGGTTGTCGCTCAAATAACCAAGACCCATCTTCCCTTGGTTGCAAGTTCCCAGCCGCATCACCCCACTTTGCGAGCCCCGTAGTTTGAACACCCGTCACTTCCGCTAACGAAATGTTGGGAGCGTTTATGTTCACCACTCTGCGTCCCTTTGTTATCTCTCGTAGGCGCTCAATAACTTCTGGTATGAGATGCACTGCCGTGTCCCACTCCATAGCTGCATCAGTCACGTCGAGACTCACTGCAATCCCATGAGCGGCATTATTCGCCGCTGTAAGCGCAGCTCCGACAGTGCCGCTGTGTAGGGCCGATCGGCCACAATTCAAACCAGGGTTCACACCCGACACGACCATCGAAACTGGATCTCCGAATGCACCAAGCTGCGTCATAATGACGCACAGAGCGGGCGGCCCATCTACGGACCAACACGCCGTACCAGTTAGGTCTTCTCGGTCGATACGTTCAGCGCGAAGGTCTCCACTATGTAGATCTCCCCCGATGGCTGCTCCCATGCCGGTCATATCTGTTGCCGGGGCTGCGACTACAGCTTCATAGCCGGCATCGACAACTCTCCGAGCTAGAGCCCAAAGTCCATCTGATGCGACTCCATCATCATTGGTTATGAGCACCCTCATGAGAAGGGATTATTCGTCGTCGTCTTCGGGGACACCCAAGTCCCATTCGAGGTGAAGATTTTCGCGCTCTGCGTCGCGGTTAACACGTTCCCGGTTACGGCGAAACTGCGGGTCATGTGGTGGGAGGAGTTGCAAACGAGCAATAGTTCGACGCCGAAATTCGTCAACAACAGCTTGCTCTCCAAAGAGTCCTTGTATATCCCAATGCGGAGAGACGGGTCCCAGGTACACAACTCGTATACCGGTCTCGGGGGGTGGTAATTCTTCTTCAGTTTCGAAGTTCGTCACCGGAGCTCCTTCGACAGCGAGTTCATTACTGTACCGGCGATAACTGCGAGAACCATTAGTGACAACCAACCTTCAGCCTTCCCATCTGATCTATCAAAGAATAAAAATCTCATGAGAATCAAAAGAATTTGGAACCTTTTGGTGTTCCCGGGCGTCATATTCATAACAACACACGAGACCTGAGACTCGGATCAAACTACGGAGTGCTGACATGAGCCACATAGCGACCGACACAAGTTGGATGAACATCGGTACTTGCGCGGATCAGCATCCATCAATTTTTTTTCCGAGCGACGGAGTCGGAGTTGAGCGAGCAAAGAAACTTTGCCAGGGCTGCGTTTCACAAATCCCATGCCTTGAATACGCGTTGACTAATCGTGTGGAACATGGAGTGTGGGGCGGGGCATCCGAGCGTCAGCGTCGCCGCATTCTGAAAGCTCGACGACAAGCCCTGCTCCAAGAAACCTCAGTAGAAATTTCCTGAACAAAGAACGAATAGCTAGCTATCCGCCTGGTCTGCTGATGAATCGGGACCGCTCTCATCCATTCCGTCTTTGAATTCTTTTTGAGCCTGTCCAAGCGACCGCGCCAATTTGGGAAGCTTTGCTCCCCCGAATAGCACCAAAACGATGACCAGGATAATGAGGAGTTCTGAGCCGCCAAGATTCACGAGCTTTAGGTTACCAGCGGGCAGAACCTGGAATTGAAAGCTCCGGCCTTTGATTTATTAGCTTGCTCGCTCTGCGGCGGCTCTTCGGGCAAGTGCACGCTGGCGGCGTAGGCGCCGACGTTCACGCTCGCTCATGCCTCCCCAGATTCCGAACTTCTCACCGTGACTAAGGGCGTACTCCAAACAGTCTTCGCGAACTACGCAGCCCCTGCACACCTCTTTAGCTTCTTTGGTACTTGCTCCACGTTCGGGGAAAAACAAATCAGGGTCAACGCCCAAACAGTTCGCGTAGTCCCACCAACTACTTTCTTCTGTTTGGCCACCACCGTCGTCTACAAACGCCATTCGTTTCCGCCCTAATCAATGCGACCCGACTGGATCACGTTGTCGTAATTACACGCGTGTCATTGAACACCCGTTTAGTTCAATAATCAAGAAAAATGCAGGGTTTCTTCCGTCTTTTCAGCCACAGCGGCTAGGAGATTCGGGTCAATGGCACATGTGGTCGTTTTTTGTTTAAAGTTTTCTTTCCAATCGGGGTGCGCGCGAGGCAGACTGATCGTGGAGGTGTCCGAGCGCCTGGTGGGCTCCCCCGCCTTCAAAGCGGGCGGGACGGGCGATCCCCGTCCGGCGGGTTCGATTCCCGTCCACCTCCGCCAAATCTGTCCGACTTAGTCCCCGAGAACCAAACAAACTGACTGAAGGGAACCAACGTGAAAAAGCTTCTTCTTGCAATCATCGTCGGAGCCTTGGTGGCTATAGCCGCTAGAAAGCTCTCCGAGAACTAGTACTTAAAACTAAATGACTGTTGGGCTGTTATAAAGAGATCAGACGCCCAAGAGATCACGTGCACCGGTATCACTGCTTGGGTGTCGGAGCTTCGACATGGCCCGCGCTTCGATTTGACGTATTCGTTCACGAGTCAGATTGAAGTGCTCGCCTACCTCTTCAAGAGTCCGTGGCTCGCCGCGATCAAGACCAAACCTGAGCTTCAGGATTTCTCTTTCTCTCTCATCAAGAGGACCAAGAAGTTTTGTTATTTCATCCGGGAGACGCGCAACAGCTGCTGCTTCTTCAGGGTCCTCCGCATTTCTATCTTCGACCACGTCACCCAACTCAGCATCGCCGTCCTCGCGAAGAGGTTCCGATAGCGACAGGGGTTCCGCTGCAAAGCGCAGGGCTTCCGAAACTTTGTCTTCGGGCATGTCGACTTCTACTGACAACTCAGCAAGCGTCGCTGGTCGTCCGTATTTGAGCTCCAACCGAGAACGAGCCTTTTGAAGTCGGGCGAGGGTATCTCCGGCATGAACCGGGAGTCTGATTGTGCGACCTGTGTTTGCAATACCTCTAGTGATCGCTTGACGAATCCACCATGTGGCATAAGTAGAGAACTTGAAACCTTTACGCCAGTCGAATTTTTCCACGGCGTGCATTAAGCCGAGGTTTCCTTCTTGTATTAGATCAAGAAGCGGAAGTCCCGATGCCTGGTATTTCTTAGCTATTGATACGACGAGCCGCAGGTTGGACTGAACGAAAGTCCGTTCGGCTCTCTCGCCCTTACGGTCAGCTCGACGCAATTCGCGTCTCTTTGCGGAAGTGATGGCTGTTCCGTCTGGCAGTTGATCGGCGTCCAGAGCTGTTCGAGCTTCAGTACCGGCTTCAATCTCTTGCGCCAGTCGAACCTCATCGTCCTTCGTTAGAAGTGGGTACTGTCCGATATCGGTGAGGTAAAGACGAACTAGGTCCTCTTCATCTCTTTCGACCCGATTCTTGGCCACCTTCCGACCTCTTTCCCCCGACCAGTGAAGACGACTACAAAGTAGTGTCTTCCGCCGGTACGCTCGTCACTTCAACGACACGATCTAATTCCCAGACTCTGACTTACGAGCCTAATCGCTTGCCTGGAAACTACCGGCTGGAATCGCGATTTCCGACACGGACTGCGAGCAGAAATGACTGAACCGATAGCGATACCCGATGATGACCTTGAAATTGCTCTCCTGAAGCTGACTTTCTATGCAACCGAGCCAGATCTTTTATTACCGGTCTTATCCAAGTATGTGGTCATGACTCGCAAGGAAGCGGAATGTCGCAATGTTGACTTGTGCGTTTCTTTCACTGACCCGAATCGTTTCGTGATCATAGAGAAATGGGAATCAGATGATGCTGCGCGAACACATTTCGACTCTCCTGTTATGGTCGAAATGGCAGAATCATGTTCGGGGATACTTGCCGAACGTCCAGATGTTGACCTGCTACAGGGTCTCAGCGCCCACGATCTGAACTGAAAGGCCGACGTGACGAAGCGAGCTTTGGTTTGCGGTGCAGGTGGCTTTATTGGAAGTCATCTGGTTAAACGTCTAGTTGAAGATGGCTACTGGGTCCGAGGCGTTGATCTTAAAGAGCCCGGATGGACCTCAAGCCACGCGGACGAATTCATGGTGGCCGACCTCCGCAATCCAGATGCCGCCGCGTTAGCAATCACCGGTGGATTTGATGAGGTTTACCAACTAGCTGCAGACATGGGAGGGATGGGGTTTATCCACTCAGCGGAAACCCAAATCATGCATAACAGCATGTTGGTTAACGTCAACGTTGCCGAAGCAGCAGCGCAAGCAGACATCGACCGGTATTTCTTAGCCAGCTCAGTGTGTGTATACCGCGACATGGAATTAGGGGAATCTGAGTTAACTGAGGATGATGCGTACCCAGCTTTGCCAGATAATGAATACGGCTGGGAGAAGTTATATGCGGAGAGAGCAGTTGCTTCTTACGCCCGCGAGGGACGGTTTCAAGCGCGGATAGCTCGATTCCAAAATTGTTATGGCCCGGAGGGAACTTGGACGGGCGGTCGAGAAAAAGCGCCCGCTGCTTTGTGTCGCAAAGTAGCTGAGTCAACTGACGGAACGGTCGAAGTTTGGGGAGACGGTTCCCAAGTTAGGGATTTTGTTTATGTAGATGATTTATCAAATGCAGTTTTAAATATTTTAAACAATAATTGTGATGCAAATCCAATCAATTACTCAAGTGGATTGGGAGTTTCAATTGAGGATTTAGTAAAGCTTATATTAGATAAATCTAATCATAATATAGAGCCAAAGTTTGATAGTAATAAACCTTCTGCTGTACCTT
>CAJWBN010000075.1 GCA_913020735.1 uncultured Acidimicrobiaceae bacterium | reverse complement strand
CTAGGCGGGGCCAATCTAGACATCGTTGCTAAAGAAGTAGCTGCCCGTCACCAATTCGCCTATCTATCGAATCCTGAAGACGTTGCTCACAGAGACCTATGGGCAGGTGGCGAGTACCAATGGCGACGCGAAGGCGAGTACCACTTATTTAACCCTGAGACGGTTTACAAACTTCAGCATTCCACCCGCACAGGTCAATACGAAGTGTTTAAGGAATACACACAACTCGTAGATGATCAATCTGAAGAACTAGCAACCCTCAGAGGGCTCTTTAATATTGCGCCCTCAGAAGGCGGGCCGATACCGATTGAAGACGTCGAACCTGTGTCCGAAATAGTCAAAAGATTTTCAACCGGCGCTATGAGTTACGGGTCTATCTCTGCCGAGGCACACGAAACGCTCGCCATCGCCATGAACCGTCTTGGGGGGAAATCCAATACAGGAGAAGGGGGCGAAGACCCTCAACGTTTTGTTCCAGACTCGAACGGCGACTCACGCCGATCATCGATTAAACAAGTCGCTTCGGGGCGCTTCGGTGTTACCTCTGAGTACTTGGTGAACTCGGATGACATCCAAATCAAAATGGCTCAAGGAGCCAAACCTGGCGAGGGAGGGCAACTACCAGGACCAAAGGTCTGGCCGTGGATTGCAAAGACCAGGCATTCGACGCCTGGAGTGGGGCTGATTTCACCTCCTCCTCACCATGATATCTACTCAATTGAAGACCTGAAACAACTCATTCACGACCTCAAGAACTCAAACCCGGATGCTCGAATACACGTCAAGCTGGTAGCAGAGGTTGGCGTCGGAACGGTCGCCGCCGGCGTATCGAAATCGAAAGCCGATGTCGTTCTGATCTCTGGACATGATGGAGGGACAGGCGCTTCGCCACTGACATCATTGAAACACGCAGGCGGGCCGTGGGAACTTGGACTAGCCGAAACTCAACAAACATTACTAATGAATGGACTGCGGGACCGAATAGTTGTCCAAGCAGATGGCCAACTGAAAACAGGGCGGGACGTCATCGTTGCGGCTCTTTTAGGCGCCGAAGAATTCGGCTTTGCCACTGCACCTTTAGTGGTTTCTGGCTGCGTCATGATGCGCGTATGCCATCTCGATACTTGCCCTGTTGGGGTTGCTACCCAAAACAAAGAACTACGGTCCCGTTATAGCGGTAAAGCTGAGTTTGTTGTCAACTTCTTCGAATACATAGCGCAAGAAGTTCGCGAATACTTAGCCCAGCTTGGGTTCAGGTCGATAGAAGACGCAGTTGGCCGAGTTGACTGCCTCAACGTGGACCGCGCAGTCAACCATTGGAAAGCGGAGGGACTTGACCTAACACCAATTCTCCATGTCCCGACTTCACCATGGGAACAAGATCGCTTCTGCTCCAAGAGCCAGGAACACGGTTTGGAAAAAGCGCTAGATCAGGAGCTCATAAAACAAGCCGAGCCCGCTCTAAAAGACGGCTCCCCCATCAAGTTCAGCGTTCCAGTGTCAAACGTGAACAGAACCGTCGGAACACTACTGGGACACCACGTCACGAAGAACTTCGGCGGCCAGGGCTTGCCTGACGACACAATAACCATAGAAATGGCCGGATCTGCCGGAAACAGTTTTGGTGCTTTTGTACCGAAAGGCATCACATTTCAACTGCTCGGCGATGCAAATGACTACTTGGGAAAAGGGCTTTCCGGAGGTCGCATAACTTTAAGACCCCCTAATAATTCGGCCCCGAGCTTTATACCGGAGGACAATGTCATAGCGGGCAACGTCATCCTCTACGGAGCGACGAGTGGTCAAACGTTTATACGCGGAATTGTCGGGGAAAGATTCTGTGTTCGAAATTCAGGAGCGACAGCCGTCGTGGAGGGCGTAGGAGATCACGCTTGTGAGTACATGACTGGAGGCACTGTGGTGATTTTAGGGCCAACCGGCAGAAACTTCGGCGCAGGCATGTCCGGGGGCGTGGCATTTATTTACGACCCAGATGACAACTTCCATCGCAATCTGAATAACGAAATGGTTGATCTTGAAAGTTCTCTAGAAGAAGGCGACGCCAATTTGTTGCGTGATGTCATTCGCCAGCACCACGAAGAAACGGATTCCGGAGTGGCAGCCACAATTCTTGATCATTGGCATCAACAAGTACGTAATTTCAAGAAAGTCATGCCGAAGGATTACCGACGCGTGCTTGATGCAATTTCAACAGCCGAAGAACAGGGCCAAGACGTCGAAGAAGCCGTGATGGCAGCAGCGAAAGGGTGAACGAGGTGCACAAATCAGACACAACGAAAGCAAACCATGCCCGGTTCACTAACCAGAGCAAGGGTCTGAGTTGCGATGGCTGATATCCGCGGATTCTTAAAACATCAGAGAGAAACCCCATCAAGGCGACCAGTACCAGTCCGCCTTCTTGATTGGCATGAGGTCTACGAAGACTTCGACCAGGGGACGCTCAAAGAACAAGCAAGCCGATGCATGGACTGCGGAATCCCATTCTGCAACAACGGCTGTCCGCTCGGAAACATAATTCCGGATTGGAACGATCTGGTTTACCGCGATCGATGGCGCGAAGCTATCGATCGTCTTCACGCAACCAACAACTTCCCAGAATTTACGGGCCGGTTATGCCCGGCTCCCTGCGAAGGAGCCTGCGTTCTTGGCATAAACCAAGACCCAGTCACAATCAAACAAGTTGAAGTGAGCATCATCGACCACGCCTTCGAAATGGGTTGGGTTACTCCGGTCCTTCCATCCTCGCTATCAGGCCGATCAGTTGCAGTTGTAGGTAGTGGCCCGGCAGGTTTGGCAGCCGCCCAACAACTGACGCGTGCTGGTCACTCCGTAACCGTGTTCGAGCGCGCCGACCGAATAGGAGGCTTGCTTAGGTACGGCATCCCTGAATTCAAGATGGAGAAGAGGCACATCGACCGTCGGGTCGAACAAATGGAACTCGAAGGAACCGAATTTCGCACCGGAGTAAACGTTGGAGATGACATAACTGGTGAACAGCTACAACAACAGTTTGACGCTGTGGTTTTAGCCGGAGGAGCAACCCAGTGGCGTGATCTCCCGATAGAAGGTCGAGAACTCAACGGAATACACCAAGCAATGGAGTACCTCCCATGGGCAAATCGGGCACAAGAAGGTGATCTAGCAGTAGACGAAGTACCGATTTCTGCTGCGGGAAAGAAAGTGATAATCATCGGAGGTGGTGATACCGGCGCTGATTGCCTAGGCACCGCTCATCGACAAGGAGCGGCTTCTATACATCAATTCGAGATCATGCCTCGGCCTTCTGAGGAACGTTCCGCTAGAAACCCTTGGCCGACTTTCCCTATGACATTCAAAGTCACATCGGCTCACGAAGAGGGCGGAGAACGTATCTACTCAGTAAACACAGAGAGATTCCTAAGCGACAACAACGGGAATTTGCGTGCACTCGCAGCGCATGAAGTCGAGCTGATTGATGGACAATTCGAGAAGGTGGTCGGGTCGGAATTCGAGTTAGAGGCAGATTTGGTCTTCTTGGCTATGGGCTTCACCGGTCCCGAAAAGAACTCTCTGCTTGAACAATTGAACGTGGATCTAGATGATCGATCTAATGTGGCCAGAGATAGCCAGTTTGCGACTAACACTCAAGGAACTTGGGTTTGCGGCGACATGGGTCGTGGACAGAGTCTCATAGTGTGGGCCATAGCCGAAGGCAGATCGTGCGCCGCGGCTGTAGACACCTTCTTAAGTGGTTCTACAGCCTTAATGTCACCAGTAACGCCTACCGACAGGCCTCTTCTGTAGGGAAACCGTCCTCGGGCAAAGGCTGACAACCCGCTAGGGCTGTTCGCTGCGACCTTCTCGCAAATAGGCGTCCAGGTTTCTTAACGCATCCGGTGTCGCAGCAACAATTCGACGCAGCAGCTCCTCCTGGCTCGATGTTCTATCGGATCGCCCTCTAAGCCTCCCAAATCCATCGAGTCTCGCGTCGATAAGCCATTCTTTGAGCCCAGGATCAGAATTCCACTTAACCGAATTGAGCGTGTTCTCCAGAGTCGTCCTTACCCAATCCAATGTGTCATTTGGGTGAGGCACAACTGCACAAACCTCGTTCTTAGTCGCCTCATCAGCCTCAGTTGCCTCGACATGCGCTACGAAAGCTGCGCTAAATGCCTGCTGACACGTTCGAACAGTTTGCAGCCTTATATGGTCTCCCTCAAAAACCGGTTCCACAGGCCGCTTGGCTAAACCATCGGAAGTGCAGTCGATATGGACTGTTTGATCAGTTGTCGGTATTTGCCCACCTTCGAGCTCGATACTGTCCGTTCCGATTCGCCTAACTCGACCTAAACGAATCACGTTTTCAATTCGCCGCAACTGGTCCATTTCGGAAGTGGTAACAGTGCAACATCTATACATCGTCGGACGAACCCGTGGGTCTAGTTGAAGCAAAACGCCTCTGTCCAGCAGTTCATCGAACATCTCATCGATCGACGTCGAGGACGCAACTATCTCCATAGTTTCTGCTTGGCGGAGCATAACTCGGTCCACAAACTCAGGTCCGGGCTGTATATACGCACGATCTAACATCCATTGGTCACGCGGCACAATCCACCTAATTGAGTCGGGCTCTACGTCATTACTCAGAAGCCACAAACATGAATCAATAGCTGTCTTGCCTCCACCTACCACTACATAGCCATCGGGCGCTTCGGCAATAGTTGCTAGCCCATTAGGCGGCATACAGTTGACTCCCTCGTCAACTTGATACCTAGGCGGACTAGTGGATGGAACGGAAACGTTCATGTACGTGGCGTCGACTGTCTTTGATGCCTGAAGCTCGGTTTCTGCGCCGGAAACAAGAGACCTCAGAACACCATTTCCTAAATACTCCGACATCGGTCGGTAATTCACTCTTCCGCTGGGCAGGAAGTACTGATTCATCACTTCCTCGAAGTAAGCCACTACTTCGCCACCAGACGCCAACTCGTATAGACCAGCGTTCCAACCGACAAGATCTTTTTGGTCACCACCTAGAGCTCTCGAATTAACTCCATAGAAAGAAGACGGCTGATGAAGACGAACGAATGGATAGGCGTCATTCCAATGTCCCCCAGGACGCGCATGGCGATCAACGATCGTGACAGTTGCATCGGTTTCTGTAATGAGCACATCAGTGAATGCCATCCCCATGGCACCAGCACCAACAACAAGATAATCGCTAACCAGGTTTTCGCTCATACCTGCTATCCCTCAACGTCAGGACCAGCTGCCTCTATCGAGAAATGAACGATACAACGTTGGTCGTCAGTCATTGCCTGTTTGTATTCATCCCAATCAGGGTGTTCCCCGCTTAACTCTCGATAGTAAGAAACCAATTGGTTCATAGCCTCAGGCAGGCTGACAACCTCTGCTCTACATTGGAGCTGCACCCACCTGCCAAGCCACTTATCGGGAAATACACACAACCAAGATGTTGGCTCTCTGCGCAGATTCCATGTCTTTATTGCCGTCTCTCGAGTGCTCATGACAATCACGTCGTCTAACACGGCAAGCGTGACCGGCGACATCTGAGGAGAACCATCGCGACGGCGAGTTGCCAACACAGCACGCGAATTATTACGAACGTATTCGAGACCTTTTCCTATTTCCATCAACCCATCCTGACACGAAGCGCCTTAGACCTAGAAGCCCAATCACCAAAGACTGTCCTATGGTAGCCAGATGGCTGACTCTCCTGAGATTGATAGCGCTCGAGGTTGGGTCGTCGCATTTGCCGGGTGCGCGATAAACACTTGGACCTTTGGAGTTTTCTATGCCTTCGCCACCGCGTTGGAACAGATGGTCGCTGAATTCGATGCCAACCTTTCAGGCATTGCTGCATTTTTCTCAGTCACCGTTTTTCTCTTCTTTGCCGTAGGAATTGTGGCCGGTCCGTTGGCGGACCGCTATGGGGCGAGACGCTTAGTCGCAATGGGCGCAATATTCATGGGTGGTGGTTTGTGGCTAACTGCGCAAGTCCAGTCTCTTGCTGCTGGAATCCTTGTCTACGGACTCGGTGTGGGTTTGGGTATCGGTTCTTACCTAGTCCCCTTAAACGCTGCTACAGGTGCTTGGTTCGAAAAGCACAGGACGCTTGCTCTCGGCGTAAACACGGTTGGGATTGGTCTCGGGACGCTAATTCTCGTTCCGGTGGCCGAATGGTTAATACGCACTGCAGGTTGGCGTTCCGCATTCGAAGCTATGGGCATCGGCAGCTTTATAGTCTTCGGGTTGGTGGCGTTAGTTTCCTTTAAACCGCCAACCCCGCGTTCCCCTCTGTCCGTAAGCGTCTTAGCGGTAAAGCGCGCTGTCCAGCGACCTGAATTCTGGCGACTTTACCTGGCAGGGTTTTTTATGTCCGTTGCTCTATTCATCCCTTTTGTCTTCGTTGTCCAGTACGCCAAGGAACAAGGCATTGCGTCTACTAGTGCAGCTTTTCTAATTACTTCGTTAGGGCTCGGGAGTGTCTTGGGGCGTCTCGGATTAGGAGTGTTGGGCATTAAGGTCGGAGTGTTACCCCTGATAATCATGTGCTTCGCCGTCCAGCCAGTGTCTTATTTGATTTGGCTGATTGCGGGATCCAACTACCTACTCCTACTTCTCTTTGCGGCACTGTTAGGGGTGGGCTACGGCGGGTTTGTGGCTCTAAGTCCGGTAGCTGTGGTCGGGATTTTTGGACTCGAGGGTCTTGGTGGGGTTCTGGGGGTGCAATACACATCAGCTGGACTTGGTGCTTTAGTTGGACCGATCGGAGCTGGCGCAATTATCGACGCGACTGGTTCATATACGATCGCAATTATCGGGGCTATCTTCATTTCGTTAATAGCGACGTTTGCAGTGTTGCCGCTCTGGCGCCTCGAGAGCAAGATCGACCCTGTCGCCACTCCCCGATCTTTTCTTAGTGAACCGACGGTGTGGCTTGTTTCTCCCCGTACCCGCTAGGGAAGTTGAGTGAGAGAATAGACCTCGTAGGTCACCCCACCCCCCTGATGCAGTTGTCCTATTCCAACTCCTTGCACATTGTTCAACCAGGCGTACCGTTCATCACCAGTCTCAAATTGTGGAGCCGACCTTGCAACTCCGGCAGATGGGTCACCTATGCCCTTGTACTGCATAAGAATCACTGCGTCATCGTTCGTAACCAAGGTCAAACGAACGTCGAGTTGGATGCTGCGATCAGGGCGCGCAGTCACCCAGTCTCCACCTGGTGAAACTACTCGGCCATTTAGATGCTCACCCTGAAATGTGCCACCTTCGACCTCGGCGATCATCCGGGTGCCCTGCGGCCCTCCCTTTAAGATTTGCATGCCTTCTGCAACCTGGAGATCCAGGGTAAAAAGGTGTTCGACGTCAAGTTGTTGAGCTGTCATGATCAAAGCCTTTCATATCTATTTGTTCCTCAACCGAGATTGAAGAAATCTGCAAGTTCTGGAGTCATTTCCTCGATATCAACTTCAAACAGCTCCAACAAAACGCCATCTGGTGCTTTGCACATCAAATAGCGCCAACTCCCAAACTCTCGGATGTCTGAACGAAATTCAACGCCGTTTTTTACCATCTTCTCTCGCAGGTCGTTTAACCCCTCGACCCGAATTCCTACGTGATGGTAAGCCCCGTTTGTTCGTCCTCTGGGTTGTTGGTCATAAATGTTGAGGCGCCCACGTCCGACTTTCATAAAAATATTTCGAGCGCCTCCAAAGTCACCGTCATAACTGACTTGCGCACCTAAATTCTGCTTCCACCACTCGACTGTGGTTGCTATATCACTCGCGAAGATATGGACATGGTGAAGGTCTAGCAAGGTACTTTCCTAGAGTGTTCGTTGATCACTGTGAGCACCCATATAAATGATTTCCCTCATCGCGTTGGCAGCGCGCTGGTGAAATTCAACAGCGTCAGGCTCAAGATCAGCTGTGGGTTGTGGGCAATGCTCAAAATTGTGGTGGACGTCTTCGCCTCGCACTAAGGCTGCCGTGTCCCAGTCACTCAGAGTCTGTTCTGTATTGGTTGGCATGTAGTGAAATGAAAGTCCGATACGTCGATCTGAGGTCGTGTTGGGTCCAGAGCCATGAGCGGTTCGGACGTTGTGGAATGAAACTTGTCCGGCCTTTAGCGGCATGGACACAGTTGTCTGCCGAGCTAGGTCAATTTGGAGTTCCTGCCCTCTACTCAAAAGGTTGTTCTCCGCGTATGTCTCGCTATGGGGGATTATGTCTCTGTGACTTCCCGGTATGACGCTCATACATCCGGCGTCCTCGCTGGCATCACTGAGCGCTATCCAGATAGAAACCACTTCTGAGCTGGAAAGCCCCCAGTACTCAAGGTCTTGGTGCCAGCCCACGTAACTAGGGCTCGAAGCTTCTTTGATCCAAAAAACAGAATTCCAGCAAAGAATATCTGGGCCGATTAAGTCCTCTACTGCATCAAGAATTTTGTCATTCCTCATTAGTGAATCGATCCAAGGAAACAAGATGTGTCCGCTTGATCGCTCGTGGGCAGGTAGTGCTCCCCCACGATCTGATTCCCAATTCTCTAATCGTTTTCGACAATCAGTGACTTCCTCTTGAGTCAACACATCTAGAGGAGATAGCCATCCTTCGGTTCCATATTTTTCTACTTCATCCGAAGTAAACACCTTGCCCATGACACGAGCGTATTCCTATATAAGCACCGGTGAAGGGCATCTTCGTATTCCAAGGAAAAGAGGTGGTATTTCAACTTCGAAAACCCTGATAAATCTATGCTCCTAAGAAAGCCGGGGGGCACAGTGTTAGAGCACATCCGCGTTATCGATCTTTGCGATGGAATCAGTCAATTTGCGGGTCACATTCTTACTCGTTTGGGTGCCGACGTCATAGCCGTTGAGGGCTCCGAGGGCACCGCTACACGCCATATGGGCCCATTCGTTGCAGATCAGCAGGGGCTCAATTCAAGTCTTACCCATTGGGCTTACAACCGAGGTAAGCAATCTCTGACTTTGGACATTGAGTCATTAGATGATCGGGAGCGGTTTCTGTCGCTGATTGCTAGCGCAGATATCTTTTTCGAAGATCGACACCCCGGTTATCTCCAATCTCTGGGCCTTTCCTTCGAAGCTCTTAGCGAAGTGAATCCCAGCCTCATTTATGCCTCTATTACCCCTTACGGTCTTACAGGGCCTAGGTCGCACTGGAAGGGCACTGATTTAACGGCCGTCGCAGGTAGCTCATTTATGCAAGCCAGCGGGGATGCCGACCGTGCTCCCCTTCGAGTAGGTGTCCCTCACAGTTTCTTGCAGGCTTCTGCCGATGCCGCAGCTGCCAGCCTTATTGCCCTGCAGGAACGGTCACGCAGTGGCCTCGGGCAGCACATTGATGTTTCAGCACAGGAGTCAGTGACTATTGGATTTCCTCAAAACGTGGCGCCGAGAGAGAACGCTCTGGCTGCAGATCGGATGGCAGGCGGAATAAGTATCGGCGGCATGAATATCCCCTTGTTATTTCCTTGCAAAGACGGTTACACGATCTGCGTTATTTTGCCGGGTGTTGCCTTCGCTCCTTTCTCCCGACGCCTAACAGAGTGGCTAAGCGAGGAAGGTGCTGCCGATGACAACTTGTTAGCTATCGATTGGGACAACATTGGCGTCCAACTATTCGCCGGTGAAGTCAGCTTCGACGTGGTGCAGGCCGCGTTTGAGACTTACGGCAGGTTTTTGGCATCAAAAACCAAAGCTGAGCTCTGGGAGGCGGCACTAGAACGAAATCTCCTGATTACCCCATCTATGACTATCGCTGACTTGGTTGACTACCAGCATCTGAGCTCTCGAGACTTTTGGGATGTTCAGTTCACAGATACGGGTGACAAAGTTCAGCATCCAGGGCACCTAGTTAAGTTCAAAAACAGCACTAAGCAATTCGGCGGTTCCCCTCCAACCTTGGGTCAGCACAACGACTCAGTGGTCATTGATCGCAATAGAAGGGCCACCGTGTCAGATCCTGTCTTGGGTTCACTGCCCTTAGAGGGGCTTAATGTGGTCGAGTTTTCTTGGGTGATTGCGACCCCTTCAGCAGTCCGAATACTTTGTGACTACGGAGCTGACGTCGTAAAGGTTGAGACGGCTAGCCGACCCGACACGATGCGAACCGTAAATCCTTTCGTCAATGAGGACCCTCATCCTGACAACAGCGTCGGCTACGGCGTGTATAACGCGGGAAAACGGAGCCTGAGCCTGGATCTAAGCAAGCCAGAGTCGAAAGAGATTGTTTTCGACCTGATTCGGTGGGCCGATATCGCAACGGAGTCTTTTGCGCCCGGAGCCATGGAACGACTTGGTTTCGGATTCGATGTTTTATCCGCCATCAACCCTAATCTGATAATGCTTTCCAGCTCGCTGCTTGGCCAAACCGGTCCGCACTCTAGTCTCGCTGGCTATGGCTTCATGGCTGCAGCCATAGCTGGTTACTACGAGCTAACAGGATGGTCCGATCGGCCACCAGCCGGACCGTACGGCCCCTACACAGATTTCCTTGCCCCGCGGATAGTGGTAGCTGCTTTGATGGCCGCTCTGGAGAACCGGAAAAGAACAGGACACGGCGAGTACATCGATCTGTCCCAAACAGAATGCGCTCTTCACTATTTAGCTCCGGCAATTTTGGACCAAAGTGTTAATGGACGGACAATTCAGCGACAAGGGAACGACGATGCCAACATGTTTCCTCACGGCGTTTTCCCATCCAAAGGAGAAGACTCGTGGCTAGCCATCGCGTGTTCTGATGAGAGTTGGCCCGCTTTGGCGGTAACGGTAGGCCTCGAAACGGCTCAAGACCAAGATCAGACCGAGCGTCGCCAGAATCGATCCGACATAGAAAGTGCTTTAGCTACTTGGTCCAAACTCTTAGGTAACGCCGAAGGTGCAGAATTACTTCAGGATATTGGAGTAGCTGCTTATCCTGTTCACGATGCTTTGGGGACTAACTCTGACCCCCAACTTGAGCACAGGCAACACCAGATCCGTGTCCCGCAAAGTCACGCCGGGCAAATGTGGACACATTCCAGTAGAACCAAGATGTCGCGCACTCCAGCCGTGTTACACCGCGGTGGGCCCTGCCTTGGAGAAGATAACTTCGAGGTACTTAACGAACTACTCGGCTATTCAATAGACCAAATCGCCGATCTCGCGGCAGCCGAAGTTCTCGAATAAGACCTCTACCTGTTCAGTTGGAACTCCAAACCAGCGGATACTGATCACTGTCGAGTTCATCGCCGTCATCGTGTACGTCAGACCGAAGGTGGCCTTGAGTGCCCTTCCGGCTGTCATACACAGCATCGTCACCGCAATATCGCACGGTATAGCCGCGGCGACGAACGTCGCTTCGTAAGTTCCCTCCGGCCCCGTGAACAGTCATTGCATGGAATGCGTAGACATCTCCTGGTTCTAAATCCCAGCTAATAATTTCATAACCATCACGCGCTGCTTCTATATCAGGAATATCAACGTAGTCAGGGTTTCTCTCATATTCACCATGCCCTGCAGTTTTCCCGAAGGTTTCTGGCTGGTACCAAACGTCCCATAGATGTGAGCCCTTGATGAATTCAAGCCCACCACTTTCGACACTGACACTGTCTAAAGCGACCCAAAATGACATTATTTGTTGTCCTCGGACCGGCCAATAGGGCAAGTCATTGTGCCAACGAGTGCGGTTTTCGGTTCCTGGTTCCTTGACGAACAACTGGTCATAGAAGAGATTCAATTTCGAAGATTGAAAAAACTGGGTGGCTAACGAGACAAGCGGACCCTGC
>CAJWBN010000074.1 GCA_913020735.1 uncultured Acidimicrobiaceae bacterium | reverse complement strand
TATTGATGGTCCAGCTGGTTCTGGAAAGTCAACAGTCGCGAGAGCATTAGCAACTGAACTTGACCTTCCACACTTTGATACCGGTGCTATGTATCGCGCGGTTGCGGTGGCTGCCTTACGACAAGAAGTTGATTTCTCAGATGCGAAAGCCATAACTGAATTAGCGAAAACAGCGGAGATAGAGATCAGCAAACGAATTGTGGTGGATGGTATTGATGCAACTGAGGAAATTAGAAGCGCTGAAGCGAACCAGCTAGTAAGTGCTGTTGCAGCTAACCGAGAAGTACGACAAATCCTTGTACCGCGCCAACGGCAGTGGGCTACCGAACTCGGAGGGGGCGTCATGGAAGGGCGAGATATCGGGACCCAGGTTTTTCCGGACGCGGTGTTCAAGGTCTTCTTAACAGCAGATCTCCAGGTAAGAGCCGAACGACGTTTCAGAGAAACTAAGGACCAAACGTTCGACGACGTCCTCGAAGATTTACAAAGAAGAGATCATGTGGATTCAACACGAGACGACTCTCCTTTAGAAGTAGCGCCCGGTGCCGTTATCTTCGACACAAGCAATATGGATATTAAAGATGTTGTTTCAGAGCTGGCCGAAATGTTTCGTTCAAGAGTGGAGGGTTGATGGTTGACCGGAGTTTGGTTTTAGATCAGAGAACGCGTTGGTACAACCTCCTCACCTACCGCGTTCTTAAGTATTTGCTTTGGGGGGTATTCAAAATATGGAACCGGGTCACAGTCGAGGGGGCCGAAAATATTCCTGATGGTGCCTGTGTCTGGGCGCCCAACCATCGCAGCTACATTGACACGCCACTGCAGGCCTGCGTCCCTAGGCGTTTACGCTTTATGGGCAAGGAGTCGGTCTGGAATAACCGCTTTTTCGCCTGGCTTTTTACAACTATCGGCTGTTTCCCAGTTAGTCGAGGGAGCGCGGATCGCGCGGCCCTCATGACTGCTTTAAGCGTCCTTGAAAGTGGTGATGATCCGGTGGTGGCTTTCCCCGAAGGGGAACGTAAAGACGGACCGCGAATATTTCCATTGTTTGACGGTGCCGCGTACCTGGCAGCCAAGACGCAAGTCCCCATAGTTCCTGTCGGAATAGGCGGGACCGCAGCGGCCATGCCCCGCGGTGCCAAGTTCATGTATCCAAAACGCGTCCACGTCATCATCGGGAAGCCGCTACCGCCGCCGCCACTTAACGAGAAGGGGAGACTTTCTAGGAATGATGTCCGTGAAACGACAGAAAGACTGCGCGAAGAAATTCAGTCACTGTTCGATCGTGCCCAAGTCGTATGCGGCGTACCCAATGAGTATGACCCTACAAGCGATCCGACTGATTCAGATTTGCCTGAGTAGCTGCTGGCTGTTCAGTCGGTAAGGGAAGCCAGTACATCACTTGCTGCTATTTCGCGATCTAGTGGAGCGACGCGTGACTCCGTAGGAACTGCGAGAAGAGCATGGACTGCGGTCTCTAAAGTGGAAAGAAGCTCTCTGAGCTCTCTAGGCGGAGGAAAGTACTCATCTTCATCGGTTATCCGGACCTCTTCGACCCCAAGATCCGGAGACAGGCGCTGAATAACAGCATTGACCAACTCTTCGGGAGCCGAAGCTCCCGCAGTTACACCGATTGTTCCGCTCAGACCTTGAGGTAACTCATCCGCCGCATTAACTCGGAATACTTGAGTGCAGCCTGAAGCTTCAGCAAGTTTGACTAAGGCCATCGTGTTGGAAGAATTTGCTGATCCTATAACTATGACTGCATCACACTGTTCAGCTATAGATGCGAGAGCAGATTGTCTATTCGTCGTAGCGAAACATAAGTCACTGCGGCCTGGCATCCAGACATCAGGAAATCTTTCTTTAGTTGCCTCTAGGACATCTTCCCAGTCTCGATGGCTGAGAGTAGTTTGAGCCAACATAGCGATCGGTTCCTCGAATTCAGGTAAGTCAGCCACATCGGACACTTCGGCCACAAGATTTATTTTCTTTGGTGCAACTGCCATGGTGCCGACAGCTTCTTCGTGTCCTTGGTGGCCAACGTAAACGATTCTGTAACCCTTGTCGGAGCGAACTCGCACTTCATGGTGGACCTTTGTCACCAGAGGGCAGACGGCATCAACAACGTATCCGCCCCGTTGTCTTGCTTCAGCGACAACTTCGGGTGCCGAGCCGTGAGCGGAGAGCATCAGGGGCCTGCCCTCCGGCACCTCCTTGACGTCATCGACGAATACAACACCCAGACTTCGGAACCTATCTACCACAAGCTGATTGTGAACAATCTCGTGATAGCAGTAGACCGGCGGCTCGAATGACCGCACCATCCATGCCAGCGCCTTTATGGCCATTTCGACGCCAGCACAAAAGCCTCTGGGCGAAGCAAGCAGAACTCTGTTGATGCTCACGGTTTTGAGGTTACCGGCTTGAGGTTGCGTGCTGGGTGTAGAGCCAAGACACCCGTATCCTAAGGAGCATGTCATTACCCGTCATCGCCGAAATTGCTGAAGGCAGTCCTGCTGAATTAGCAGGACTGATTTTAGGCGATGAAATTATCGCGATCGATGGGGAAATTCCGAACGATGTCATCCGATGGCAGGTTCTCATTGATGAGGCCGACCCTGTTCTCAGCATTCAACGAGGTGGTCTTGAACTCGAGATCCAGGTCGCAAAGAGTGCGGGCCAGTCGCTTGGGGTTCAAGTCGATGCGGCGATCTTTGATCGAGTTAGAACATGCGATAACCACTGTGAGTTTTGTTTTATATACCAACTGCCGAAAGGCATGCGTCGCAGCTTGTATCTGAAAGACGACGACTATCGACTCTCTTTTCTCTATGGGAACTTCACGACTCTGACTCGCTTCACGGAAGCCGACTTGGAGAGGGTTGTTTCGGAAGGCCTGTCGCCGCTGTATGTCTCGATTCATTCGACCGACCCTGGTGTTCGTAGCCGGATGTTGCGCAACTCACGAGGGGGATACAGCCTGAGGTGGTTGAGGGCGTTGTTGGATTTCAATATCGAAGTCCATGGACAAATTGTGGTGTGTCCTGGTGTCAACGATGGCGATGTCTTAGATGACACCCTCCTAGGAGTTCTTGATCAATTCCCAGAATTAAGCTCGATCGCTGTTGTCCCTTTAGGGGTTAGTTCCTACAACACAGAGCCATCAATGCGGCCGCATACGATAAATGAGGCGAAGCGGGTCTTGGAAATTGTTGATGATTGGCAACACCGTTTCGTTGAATCTCTAGGTCATCGTCTCGTACATGCAGCGGACGAATACTACCTGTTAGCAAATGAAGCCTTTCCTGAGGCTGCAACATACGGAGATTTCGCTATGCACGAAGATGGAATCGGTATGGCAAGAAGTTTTGAAACGGAGTTTTTGGACCCATCAAGTGAAATCGTTGGGATTCGTTCGGGATTTTTTCAGTCGGTGGATGGAGCGCCAGCAGCGGGTTATCGAGCGGCTCGGACTGTCGGCTCCAATCGCGGGGGAGAGATTACGGTTGGAATTGAATGTCAATCTGGAGACGCATCTTCTCTGACTATTAGGCCTCGACGGAATGCTCCTATCGGCATCTTGACCGGAGCTTATGGGGCGGAAGTTCTGAGGCCGCTAATTGATTCGCTTCAGCGAAATGACATTCGGATTCTCGAAGTAGCTAACCATTTCTTCGGGGGCAATATTAAAGTCAGTGGCCTTATGGTCGGAGAGGATGTACAACGGGTCCTTGAATTGGAGCCAGAGGGCCATAGGTATTTGCTCCCTGACGTCTGTTTAAACAACGGCCGATTCTTAGATGGCCTTCGACCAGAAGATTTGTCTAAATACGTTGAGGTGATCCCTACTGATGGCATCGCCTTACGTTCAGCGTTGGAACCTCAAGAGCAAGTTCGGCCAGTCAGCAGTGAGTTAGTCCGATGAGGGCTGAGGGCGGCTTGTCTGTCGTGTCTGTAGTTGGTCGGCCCAATGTTGGGAAATCAACTTTATTTAATCGAATTCTTGGACGTCGCGAAGCGATCGTTGAGGAACGGCCCGGCGTAACCAGGGACCGGAAAGCCATCGAAGCTGAGTGGTTAGGGCGCCATTTTCAGTTAGTTGACACTGGCGGATGGATGCCTTCTGGTGATGAGCTCGACGACAAAGTCTCAGCCCAGAGCGAGAAAGCAATCGGCGACTCAGACTTAATAGTTCTGGTAGTCGATGGCACGACAGGAATAACTGAGGAAGACGCGAGGATCGCCTCAATATTGCGACGATCAAATGTCCCTGTGCTATTAGCTGTAAACAAGATAGATACAGCCTTGCGAGATCATGACATTTGGGAATTCGTTTCGCTTGGCTTAGGGGACCCGATGGGAGTCTCAGCTTTACACAGCCGAAATACCGGTGACCTACTTGACCTAATTATCGAGATACTTCCTGATGATCACGCTCAAGCTGACGAAGAAGATCAGAATGAGGATGAAGCCGAAACAGGGGAAATTTCAGGAGTGGCAATTGTCGGTCGCCCCAATGTCGGCAAGTCGACTTTGTTTAACCGGTTGATAGGTGACGAGCGATCGGTAGTGCACGACATGCCCGGGACGACCCGCGATGCAATAGACACGGTCGTTGAAACCGAACTCGGTCCATTGAGATTTATCGACACCGCTGGCATGCGCCGTAAAGCCCGGGTAGACGATGACACGGAGTATTACTCGAACTTACGAGCGCTTCGGGCGATTGATAAGGCCGATGTAGCGCTCCTAGTAATTGATGCATCCGAGGGGGTTACGTCGCAAGATCAGCGTTTAGCTGAGCGAGTAGATGCTGCTGGCTGCCCGATCGTGATCCTTATGAACAAGTGGGAGCTTGTGAGTCAAGAAGAGAAAGATGAGTTGATGTACCAAGTCGGTCAACGACTTCATTTCTTGGGGGAGTCCCCAGTTCTTCGTGTCAGCGCGCTAACAGGTCGCGGTGTGCACCGCTTAGTCCCGGCTCTGGAAGCAGCAATAGATGCCTATGAAACAAGGGTGCCGACTCGAAAGGTCAACGAAGTGATTCAGTTGGCGCAGTCATCGCAACCAGCGCCACATGGTGGCCGTGTTCTTTATGCGACTCAGGGTGCGACCCACCCTCCAACGTTTACTCTCTTTACCAATAAAGAGATTCCGGCGAGCTACGTTCGTTATCTTGAACGCCGTCTCCGTGAGGAATTCGATCTAGGAGCTACGCCCATCAAAATTCGGTTAAGACGACGCGGGTAAAAGACTTCAATGAAGATGCGTCGAACAGCTATTTCGATCCAATTGGTGCGCAAAAAGTGATCTGGTGCGACAAGTGTGATCGCGATGTTGATGTAGGTCTGTTGAGTCCAGAGGGGCATTGCCCTGGATGCGATACGTGGCTCGCTGACTCCCGAGGTCGAGCTTCGGTGCCTTGGCATTTTTGGGTAGTTGTTGCAGCTGCGGTCATTTATCTGGGATGGCGAGGAGTCCAAGGGATCTTGTGGTTTGGGCAACAACTGTTGTGAGTGATTCGCGCTTGCGGATCCGCGTCGAGTCCGAGGTATCGTGACGTCGTTGCGGGCTGTGGCGCAGTTTGGTTAGCGCACTGGTCTGGGGGACCAGGGGTCGGAGGTTCAAATCCTCTCAGCCCGACGACGATGTGACCCATCACCTCAGGGTGGCGGGTCACATGCGCGTCACAACGTATGGGAACTGTTCTTAAGAGGCGCTGGTACCTCATCCACGGTTGGCGATGAGAAGTTGTAAGGCTTCTGTTATGGCGTTGGGTTCGGTCACTCTGCGAAGCGATTTGTGGCATTTGCTAGTGAGTAGATCGGCCGAAATCGCTTCATCTAGAAAATCGACGAACTTCTTCCAAAAGTCGTCGATATCCAGCAGAACTAGCGGTAACTGGTGAATGCCTAGCTGGGTCCATAGCAGTAATTCGACGACCTCATCTAAGGTGCCCAAGCCACCGGGCAGAGCAACCGCTGCATCAGCGAGCTCGTACATGACCGACTTTCTTTCATGCATTGACTTAACTGTCAGCAACTCGATTGGTCCTTGATGTCGAACGTCACGCGAAAAAGTGTTTTCGGGGTAGACGCCAATTACGCGGCCCCCTTGAGATAGGGCAGCCTCAGCTACTACTCCCATCAATCCAGCGTCGCTGCCACCAAAAATGATCGTTATGTGTTGGCTAGCAAGGTGTTCACCTAAGCGTCGGGCAAGGTCCACTAACTCCGGTCGGTTGCCGGTCGAAGATGCACAAAAAACTGCAACTGATTTAACAACTGGTTGGGTGGCTACCATTTGATCGGTTCGTCCTTTTTGAAATGGTGTACCGCGTTTTTAGGTGCTGCGAAAAGTTTTCTATCAGGTCCAGTGATGCATTTAGAAATGATTTGTTAGCTCTGCAGTTCTTGGGAAAGGTCTAAGGCATCCTGCCACGAGCCGTGGCTAGCGAGGAGGCGACGATATTTGACAAAGGTGCGCATGTTGTTAAGTGCCATGACACCCACCAAAGAGTTCCCATGTCGGTAGCCGGCTATCAAATCTTGGTCCTCGGTGGAGCCACCAAAGATTTGCACCTCATCAAAATCAGTGGTGTCGCCGGCGACCTGGATGCGATCCTCGTTTTGGTCTGACCAGATGAATGGAACCGAGTTGTAGGGTTCGCTGTCTTCTGGAGTCAGAAGGTTCTTGGCAGCTAGAGCAGCGTGCTCAGTTGCGGTAGTCCAGTGTTCAGTTCGTCGGACGCGACCACCAAGCCACCTGTTGGGAGCTTTGGCGACGTCTCCAACTGCGTAGACACCAGGAATGCCGGCGTTAAGGGTTTCGTCGCAAACAACTCCATCATCGAGTGAGAGTCCTGAAGTAGCTAACCACTCAGTGTTGGGTACCGCACCGATTCCAACCACCAATAGTTCCGCTGGCATCGAACTGCCGTCGGTAAGCGTAACTTCCTCGATGTCGGCGCCACCGTTGATATCTTTGATGCCTACTCCAAGTCGTAGGTCGATGCCATTGGAGCGATGGATGTTGGCGTAAGCGTTACCGACCTCGATGCCCAGTCCGCGAACTAAGGGTGCTGCGTTAGCTTCGACGATGGTCACTTGACAGTCCCGTTGCTTCGCTGCAGCAGCAACTTCGGATCCGATGAAGCCGGCGCCGACGATGACAATCGTTGAACTTGATTCAAGACCCGACCGAATAGCCAACGCGTCATCGACTGTTCTCAGGGTATGAATTCCCTCAATGTGGTCGAATTTAGAAAGTTTTCTTGCCCGCGCTCCGGTTGCAATGACCAGTCCGTCGTAGCTGATTCCCTCACCACCCACCGTGACTTCTCTCCGTTCGGTGTCAAGCGCAGTTGCGTGCTCTCCAAGAACCAGTTCGAGTTGAAGATCCGACAAATCTGAGTTTGATACGAGTGTTAGTTCAAGGGGGTCTTGATCTGAGGTCAGCATTGTTTTGGACAGTGGCGGTCTGTCGTACGGGAGATGCTTTTCTTCGCCCACAAGGGTCAACTGACCTTCAAAACCTTCGCGGCGAAGATTTTGACAAGCGCGCACTCCAGCCAGGGATGCACCCACCACGACAATTTTTTTCAAGTTATTCACCTTGCTATCGAAAGTTATCTGAGGACCTTTTAGTAAGTGGAGCGAGCCCTAGGCAATGAATCGACGACCACGCAGGGTGATGGTAGCGGTAGTTGGGGAGAGGTGTTGAACGAAAATCAATAGCGGTTTGTGCTTGCGCGCGGCCAAAGAGAGCGGTACAGATGCTTGACAACGTTGTAACTACACGGGTGTAATCACAAGTCCGGAACTTAAACGATCTGGGTCAAAGATTTCGATTTCTCACTTTGCGCCATCCAGGGCCCCACCGGGCCGGGTGACTTGAAGCGGGTTCGGGTCGGCGACAGGTAGACCGGATCGTAAAGGTCCGGTAGTGGCAGACGAGGAGTGAAAGTGGCGGTAACAGATCAGACGGAGACCGATACAACAGAATTAAGTGATGGCACTACTGCGGTTGGAATGCAGGTCCAAAAGCGTGATGGCAGCAAGCAGACTGTTGACGTCAACAAGATTGTGAGAGCTGTTGAGCGCTGTTCGTCAGAACTTCCTGGCGTTGACCCGATGCGCATTGCTACCAGGACGATTTCAGGCCTTCATGACGGCGCAACAACGACCGAATTAGATGAGTTGTCGATACGCACCGCAGCTGCATTAATAGTTGAAGAACCCAACTATTCGCGTTTGGCAGCCCGCTTACTTGGAACCTTTATCGACAAGGAAGTTCAGAATCAAAACGTTTACTCCTTCAGTCAGTCCATTGAACTAGGGGCTGAGTGTGGCTTGATCCATGAAGGAGTGCTTGAGTTCGTTCAAGTGCATGCTCGCAAGTTAAATAATGCAGTCATTGAAGAACGAAATAATTTATTTGAATTTTTCGGCCTTAGAACCGTCTACGACCGTTACCTGCTGCGCCACCCAACCGAACGAACAGTCATAGAAACTCCTCAGTATTTCTTGTTGCGTGTTGCTTGCGGCTTGGCCCGCTCACCAGAGGAAGCGATAACGCTTTATGAACTGATGTCGAGTCTTGAATATTTGACGTCAAGTCCGACGCTGTTCAATTCAGGGACCTCACACCCTCAAATGTCCTCTTGCTACTTGCTCGACAGCCCAGAAGATTCGTTAGAAGGTATCTATAAGCGTTACACCGATATAGCCCAACTCTCCAAATTTGCTGGCGGGATTGGTGTGGCCTGGCATCGAGTTCGTTCTAAGGGTTCTTTGATTGGTGGGACTAACGGCCTCTCTAACGGCATAGTCCCTTGGCTAAAGACTCTTGATTCTTCTGTAGCTGCAGTTAACCAGGGAGGTCGGCGTAAAGGTGCGGCTTGTGTTTACCTCGAAACCTGGCATGCCGATTTAGACGACTTCCTGGAACTTAAAGACAACACGGGGGACACCGCTCGCCGAGCACACAACCTGAATCTGGCGAATTGGATACCCGACCTGTTCATGGAGCGAGTTGAGAACGACTGGCAATGGTCGTTATTTGACCCGAAGGTGGTGCCGCACCTCACTGATCTGTACGGCGAAGAATTCAGGCAGGCTTATCTTGCTGCTGAGCAAGCGGGCCTTTATGAGCGCCAGGTTTCAGCTCGGCAGCTATATAGCCGCATGATGCGGACTTTGGCGCAAACAGGTAATGGCTGGGTAACTTTCAAAGACGCTTCGAATTTAAAATGTAATCAAACAGGTGAGCCCGGAAATGTTGTGCACCTCTCCAACTTGTGTACCGAAATCTTGGAGGTCACTAATCAAGAAGAAACTGCAGTCTGCAATCTAGGCTCAGTGAACCTTGGTCGCCTGGTCCGCGATGGCGCCTTCGATTTCGATCGCTTAGGTGAGGTTGTTCGCACCGCTGTGCCCTTCCTAGACCGGGTTATAGATATCAACTTTTACCCGACAGGTGAAGCAGGAGTATCAAATAGCAAATGGCGTCCGGTAGGCCTTGGTTTGATGGGACTTCAGGATGTGTTCTTCCAGCTCGGGATTGCGTTTGACACTCCCGAAGCTTTAGCGCTCTCCACCAAGATCAGCGAGGAAATTTACTATTGGGCTTTATCGGCCAGCTGTGATTTAGCTGCTGAAAGCGGTGCCCACGATGGTTTTGCTGAGACTCGGGCGGCTCACGGAGATCTCCAATTCGACTTGTGGGGTATCGAGCCGAGTGATGCGGCCCGCTGGACAACCCTCAAAGACCGTATAAGCCAGCACGGCTTGCGGAACTCTCTGATGATCGCGATAGCGCCTACGGCTACGATTGCTTCGATTGCAGGTTGCTACGAATGTATAGAGCCGCAGGTATCGAATCTCTTTAAGCGAGAGACCCTTTCAGGGGAGTTCCTTCAGATCAATCGCTACCTTGTAAATGAACTTCAAGAGCGCGGTCTCTGGACCGAAGAAATGGCTCAACGTATTAAACGGGCCGAAGGCTCGGTACAAGAAATTGAAGAAATTCCAGCTGACTTACGTCAGGTTTATCGGACGGCCTGGGAGCTACCGCAGCGAGCATTGATTGACCTAGCGGCCAGTAGAGGCGCTTATATCGACCAAAGTCAGTCTCTGAATCTTTTCATGGAAAGTCCAAGTATCGGGAAACTCTCCTCGATGTACATGCATGCATGGAAGAGCGGTCTGAAGACCACTTACTATTTGCGGTCCAGACCAGCTACCCGGATCAACCAAACAACGGCTGACACAGATGCTGCTGCCCCTCCCGAACCCCCAAGCGGTGGAGGTACTGAGCCGTCACCATTCACCGATGAAGAGGCGATCGCCTGTTCATTGGAAAACCCAGAGTCCTGCGAAGCCTGCGATTGATAAGCCCGTCGGAGAAATCGCGTCAACCACACGCCGAGAAATGACACCAAATGGCACTTATAGAACCAGATAATAATTTCGCCAACCCCGAAACCGTAGAAGAACAGTTACCGAGTGAATCAAGAGATCTCGGAACTCCTGGGAAGATTCTCGACCCTGGGTTCAATCTGACTCTTCGACCGATGAAGTATCCGATTTTTTATGAGATGTACCAGGATGCGATAAAGAACACTTGGACGGTTGATGAAATCGATTTCTCCGATGATGTTGTTGACCTCGACCGCAAGTTGTTGCCCGCTGAACGACATTTGATCAATCGACTTGTCGCTTTCTTCGCGACAGGAGATTCGATAGTTGCTAACAACCTTGTTCTTAACCTCTATCAGCACATCAATAGTCCTGAGGCTCGGATGTACCTCAGTCGCCAGCTGTATGAAGAAGCTCTGCATGTTCAGTTCTACCTGACGCTCCTAGACACATACATTCCTGACCACGACGAACGGGCAGAGGCGTTCGCTGCGATAGAAAACATTCCTTCGATACGAAGTAAGGCTGACTTCTGTTTCAAATGGATGGGCAGCATGGAAGAACTCACCGAGTTGCGAACCGCCGAGGAACGTAAGCAATTCCTTCTGAATTTGATTTGCTTCGCTGCATGTATCGAAGGGCTGTTCTTCTTCGCAGCCTTTGCCTATGTCTACTTTCTGCGTAGCAAAGGTTTGCTTAATGGTTTGGCGGCCGGAACAAATTGGGTCTTCCGCGATGAGTCATGCCATATGAACTTTGCTTTTGAGGTCGTCAAGACGATCAGGGAAGAAGAGCCGGAATTATTTGATGAAGATCTGTCCAGCAGGATCAGTGAAATGATTGAGGACGCGATTGAAGTCGAAAGTCAATTCGCAGAGGACGTGTTGTCTGGTGGCGTTGCTGGTATGTCTACGGCTGATACTCGGACTTATCTAGAATTCGTAGCGGACCAACGTTTGGCGCAGTTGGGGTTGCCGAAGCGTTATGGCGCTAAGAACCCATTCGACTTTATGGAGCTACAAGATGTTCAAGAACTCACGAACTTCTTTGAGCGAACGGTAGCGGCCTATCAGCACGGCGTCGAAGGCGACGTCGCGTTCGATGAAGACTTTTGAGTAGGCGCCTCTCCTCTCCTCTTAATTATTGAGGAAGGCTTGGATAAGCCTGTCTACTGCTGAGACCGGAGTGGTCTGTCCTGACCGGACTTGCGATTCCATCTCGGGCAAAAGGCTTTTGACTTGTGGGTGCATTCGCAGGCCTTCAATGAGACGATCATCGAGCATTGACCACATCCATCGAACAGTTTGTTCTTCCCGGCGACGGTCAAGCTCTCCAGCGTTGCCCAGAAGACGCTGATGCTCTTGGACTTGCATCCATAGCTCATCGACGCCTGCGCCCGTTAAACCGGCGCAGGTGAGGACTGGGGGACTCCAGAGGGGAGAGCTGGGAGCGG
>CAJWBN010000073.1 GCA_913020735.1 uncultured Acidimicrobiaceae bacterium | reverse complement strand
CTTAACAGGGCGTGTGGGTTCGAATCCCACTCCGGGCACTTTATGGGATAGCGGACCTCAACGAATCCGCTGTTTCTGAACCTGGCAAGGTCAGGTTTTTCGCAGCTAAGACACACCGGTCTCTGAGGACTCGATTGAGTGGCGTCGGCACATGATGCTCCTCGCCAAGTCGCACGATAGCTCCATTGAAGTGGTCCACTTCTACGTGCTTTTTGCGCGAGGCAAGATCTTGCCAGGTGCTTGGATATGATCTCGTGGTTTCAGTAACTGCTGGCCTAGCAGGCCAAATGCCGGGTTCGCGAAGGCGCGTAATTTGCTCTCGTAGGGTCCGTTTGCCGACCATGCGAGCTGAGATTTTTGCAGCTTCCAAAACGTCAGCGGCTTCTTCGTTGACGTCGGCGATGAATTGACGGTCTGAGGGGTCACAGGATGCTTCTTGTACTGATAGATCCGTTAGAGCTAAATAGGCGTTGGCAAGGTTTCTAACTAGCTTCCCCCATTTCCCATCGATGACTCGATCGTCCACCGACGCATCCATTCCCGACCTGTTTAAGTCTGAAACTAAAGATCGTGAAATTCCATCATCCCCCGAAGGCCACTTGCCTACCTCTAAGAGCTTTCCCCCCGAATGTCGGACGTTGCCTGGTTGAGTTATTTCCGCGCCGACCATGACAGTGCACCCGTAGGTTCTATAACCCCCCTGTGAAAGCCATTCTTCGTTGGTAACGCCATTTTGGAAACTTACTAACGGCAAGTCTCGGTATAGCGATGAGTGTTGCTCAATCGCCCCAAAGGTGTCATCAGTTTTCATTGCGAGTAAAACGATCGTGTGGTCGTCCACGTCAAGATCGTGAGCAGATGCTTCGGCTGGAAGCTTCCAAACCCCTTCAGTGTTCTGGGTCAGCGTTAACCCTTGAGTCTGAAGTGCCTGAAGGTGGGGACCTCGAGCAACTAGTTGGACCTGACGACCGATAGACGCTAGACGGCTAGCTATTACGCAACCAATGCCGCCGGCTCCGTGAACTATGTAATTTGGGTTGTTCATCCCCACGACCCATTGCCGGCCGGAGCGTTCCAGGTCTCTGTGATTCGACCATCATGAACAGTGAATATTTCGATGCCACAGATAGTGGATACTTCTCCGTCTGCGCCAACTAGATCCGCCTCGTAGGCAGTTGCTATTGATTCGTGGTCTTGGATGATCATCCGATTGGTGAATCTCATCGATCGAAACTGTTGATGAAATGACTCAATTCGAAGTCTGGCTTGTTCGATAGTGAGCACTAGTCGTGTGCCGTCGGGTTCGTGACGGATCATTGGATCAGCTAAGAGGACCTCTAACGAGGCCAAGTCGCGCTGGTGATAAACCTCTTCGGTGTAACGGTCGATTACTTCTATTGGACTTGTTTTGGAATTGGTCACAGTCTCATGCTTTCAGAAGTCCGGGTGTTAGCGTCGGAGTATGCGGAGATGGAATACGACACATCCGAACTTGATGGATGCGCTTTTTTGGCTCCAGCCAGCAGTTGAGTGTGACTTGGGCATCGCTCGATTGCACGCAGAAGCACCTTTGGATTGGTTTGAGGAGCCTATGCCTGACAATCCGTATCTTCAGGCTGGGCCGGGATACTGGTGTGTTACGCGTCATGAGGATATAGCTACGATTTCTAGAAATCCTGAGATTTACAGTTCAGCGCAAGGAATTACGATTACGGACACCCCTCCAGAGTTCCTGGAGTTCTTCAGTTCGATGATTGCGATGGACGACCCTCGTCACGCACGTCTGCGTCGTATCGTTTCGAAGGGCTTTACCCCTCGCATGCTGGCGACCTTGGAGGACTCAGTTCAAAGGATTGCTTCGAGCATTGTCGATGCAATCGCTGAAAAAGGGGAATGTGATTTCGTAACCGAGGTGGCGGCAGCTTTGCCTCTCAAAATCGTTTGCGATCTCATGGGGGTGCCTGATTCTGCTTACGAAATGGTTTTCAAAAACACGAACATAATTTTGGGTGTTGGAGATCCGGAATTTGCTCCGGAGGATGTTGATTTCGTTACTGCTTTGTTGAATGCCGGAGCCGAATTAGCAGAGTTAATGAAGGAAGTAGCTGAAGCGAAGAAGGGCGGAGACGGCACAGATTTGACGAGCGTATTGGTGAACGCCGAAATTGAAGGCGACCATTTAGACGAAGCTGACTTAGCCAGTTTCTTTGTCCTTCTTGTTGTTGCTGGTAACGAAACGACGAGAAATGCGATTTCCTGGGGACTCAAATACCTAACGGATAATCCCGACCAACGGTCTATTTGGGCGAACGATTTTGAGGGAGTCGCTCCGAGCGCTGTTGACGAAATAGTTCGACTTGCTAGCCCTGTTACTTATATGCGCCGGACCGTAACGCAAGACACAAGTCTTGCTGGCCGAGACCTGTTGGAGGGAGAAAAGGTAGCAATGTTCTACCTCGCCGCTAATCGTGACCCAGAAGTCTTTGTCGACCCTTATCGGTTTGATGTGAGGCGTAGCCCGAACTCCCAGTGTGGCTTTGGTGGACCGGGCCCTCATTTTTGTTTAGGGGCTCACTTGGCTAGACGTGAAATAACAGTGATGTTTC
Organism: uncultured Acidimicrobiaceae bacterium; assembly: GCA_913020735.1. Classification (GTDB taxonomy): domain Bacteria; phylum Actinomycetota; class Acidimicrobiia; order Acidimicrobiales; family Poriferisodalaceae; genus MedAcidi-G3. Next base: position 9,550 of record CAJWBN010000073.1, on the reverse strand, counting down.
GCGAATTGTTCTCAAGAGTGCCTGACATTGTGGCAGTGGAGGAACCGGACGCCCTTCAGTCATCATTTATCCATGGAGTGAAGCACCTGAAAGCGGAGTTCTCTGCTGTGGGGTGTGGCTGATGGCGCGAGCCCATGTTGGTGAAATGGAGTTCGAGTACGAGACCTTCGGGCTGGCTTCAGACCCTGCAATTTTGTTGGTGATGGGACTAGGTGCGCAGTTAATTCATTGGCCTGAAAGATTTTGTCAGATGCTTGCTGATGGAGGATTTCGAGTCATCAGGTTTGATAATCGAGATGCGGGCTTATCTACTAAATTAGATGGGGCCGAGGTTGATTTCCTTACCTTGATAGCAGCTGCGTTAGAGGGCCAAGAGATAGTCGACGCCCCTTACGATCTGTCTGATATGGCCAATGATGCTTTCGGGATTCTTGACGGTCTTGGAATAGAAGACGCCCATATCGTTGGAGCTTCGCTCGGAGGAATGATTGCCCAGACCATGGCGATTGAGCAGCCTGGACGGGTGATTTCTCTGACTTCCATCATGTCTATGACCGGCGCTCGCGAAGTCATAGATATCCCTGATGACTCCTTGAATCTCTTGTTGGCCCCTGCCCCTACTGAAAGATCGAAGTATCTGGATTATTCGATTAAATATGCTATTTGGTGCAGCAAAAAATACTTTGATGCTGAATTAGCGCGCGAATATGCAGCCGCTGCCTATGACCGCAGTTATTATCCGGACGGTTCGGGAAGACAAATTGCTGCCATATTGGCGAGCGGAGACCGGGAAGCTCATCTGGCAGCAATGGATGTTCCGACACTGGTTATTCATGGACGCGATGATCGGCTCCTGTTGCCACGTTTAGGGGAGAGAACTGCCGAGGTCATTTCCGGCTCGAACTTCCTGCTTCTGAGCGATATGGGTCATGACCTCCCGGAGCCATTGTGGCCGGTAGTAGTCGATGCCGTTCTTAGCCATCTCAGAAATTCTGTTTCCAAGGCAAAGTAGAAGTGACGGAGCTTTAGGCAAAGTTATAAACAGAGCCTTCTTAGCCCAAATGTCTTAGTTGACTGTCCGGAGAAGTTCTGTGACGAGCTCTGAAACAGCGGGGTTCTCTAGATTGCTGTCTCGGGTAGCGGCTACTAAGGCGCGATTGAGGAGCGGTTTTTTTTGAACCGGAGAAAGAGAAGCAGGGGGTCGTTCAGCTTGAATTTGAGGTAGCACTGTCCATCCCATGCCAATCAAGACCATCTCGCTGAGCACCTCGGGTTGATTGGACTCTGCGACAACAGAGAAAGGCGAGCCCACTGACCTAAGTGCCTCACCAATGAGGTCTCTTGTTAGAGAGCCGGTTGGGAAAGTTACCCATGGTCCCCATTCTTTGGTGCTTGAAGGCTTGGCTCCCGGTGGAGCATAAACGTATAGGTCTTCTTTCAGAAGAGGAGTGGTCGAAAATTGCGGATCTTGAGGCGAAACGCAAATGGCGAGATCCAAGTTTCCATTGCTGAGACCTTCCAACAGTTGAGTCGATGGGCCGACAGTCACATGAAGATCTAAGTTTGGTCTTTCCTGTCTGAAGGTTCGCAAGGTATCCCCGAAATGATCGACCGCTGCGGCGTCGATCATTCCGACCCGGAGCTTTCCTGCCGAACCCGCTCGAATACGGTCACTCCAACTCGAAAGGTCACTGGTTAAGGCGAGTATGCGCCGAGCGTGTTCAGTGAGCTCGCTTGTCGATGATGCGGGCACTCGGCGTCTCCCATTCCAAGTGAACAATTGGATGCCCAATCGACGTTGAAGCTCAGCTAAGCCTTGAGATAGAGCGGATTGGCTAACACCTAAAGCATCAGCGGCGGCAGCCCAGGTTGGGTTTTCCTGAACGGCAACCAAATATTGAAGCTGAGTAATGGAAATGTCGGGAAGCGTGGAATGAGTTGGACTCATAGATCACCATCACAAATCTAAAGATAAGTCTTACTTAACTTTAGGATATAAAAGTATTAAAACGCTTATGATTTAGATTATGACTACAGCTAACATCGCTCCGGCCAAAGGAAAACTGGGTGTCCTCACCCCTGGAATGGGAGCCGTCGCCACTACCTTCATTGCTGGAGTGCTCGCCGCTCGACAAGGATTAGCTGCGCCAATTGGTTCTGTGTCGCAGATGGCCCATATCCGACTAGGGAAAAAAGATGATTCCCGAAACCCATTGATAAGAGATTTTGTTCCTCTCGCTGGATTGGATGACCTTGTCTTTGGAGGATGGGACCCGATAACTCCGAATGCCTTGGAAGGTGCCCAAGCCGCTGGAGTTCTGGAAGAGCGAGACCTCGCTGCTATCTCGGGTGAGCTTGAGGGCATCGTCGCGATGGACGCTGTATTCGACCAGAAGTGGGTTAAGAAACTAGATGGGAACCGCGTAAAGGCGCTGGACTCAAAATTGGAACAAGCCCAAGCGCTAATGGCCGATATTGAACAATTCCGAACTGAAAACGATTGTGACCGGCTTGTCATGGTCTGGTGTGGATCTACCGAGGCCTACCAAGAGGCAAGCGCAGCTCATGAAACCCTTGAATCATTTGAAGCAGCTCTCGCCACGAATGACGAGAACATTTCCCCGAGTCAAATTTATGCTTACGCAGCACTCATGAGCGACGTTCCTTTTGCAAATGGAGCGCCGAACTTGAGTGTGGATCTTCCCTGCATGATCGAGTTAGCTGAACGACGAGGCGTCCCGATTGCTGGCAAAGATTTTAAAACCGGTCAGACCTTGATGAAAACGCTGATAGCTCCGGGGCTCAAAGCCAGGATGTTGGGCTTGCGTGGTTGGTACAGCACCAACATTCTCGGTAACCGAGATGGAGAAGTGCTTGATGATCCGGAAAACTTCAAGACCAAAGAAGTATCGAAACTTGGTGTCCTCGACACGATTTTGCAGCCCTCTGTATATCCCGATCTTTATGGAGATATCGACCATGTAGTGCGAATTAACTACTACCCGCCTCGCGGTGACAATAAAGAAGGTTGGGACAACATCGATATCTTTGGGTGGCTTGGCTATCCGATGCAAATCAAAATTGACTTCTTGTGTCGTGATTCGATTTTGGCAGCACCAATTGTGCTTGATCTTGCGCTGTTCCTTGATTTGGCCCAACGGGCTGGAGAGTCAGGTGTTCAAGAATGGCTGTCTTTCTATCTGAAAGCCCCACAGTCGGGTAACGCGTCGGGGCCCGAACACGATATTTTTATTCAACAAACCAAATTAAAGAACACGCTTAGGGAATGGATGGGAGAAGAACCCGTCACACACTCTGAGGCGGGGTGAGTGTTGTCTTCCGTAGCCGTGGGGTAGTTGTCAGGCACGATTGTCTAAGGCCGCAAATTATCGCTTTCACTTAACTCATTTATCATTGCCCTCATAATGCTTTCGTCATCTGGATTGTTGACTGGAATGCTGAATTCGATTCTGTCAATCAAGCTCCCGAAGCGGGTATTGAGCAGGGACGCAATTTCATCGTAAGTTCCGATTGTTGCGATGGTGTGGAACATATCGTCATCAACGAGTTCCGGAATCTCATCCCAGCGTTGTTCGCGGGAAAGCGACGCTGCGTGGTCGACCTTGTCTCCCCATCCGTGTACTTCGAATGCCGCCTTATAAGCCGGAGTAGCTAAGTAGAAGCCGACTCTTGCTCGAACGCTCTCTGCCACTCCTGCAAGGCTTGCCTCGTCTGACGCAGTTGCAACTAGTGGCTTCATGCACCAATCGACTTCATCGGGATTTCTGTTGCTCCGAGCGGAACCTTTTGCGACCGCTGGAATCATTACCTCTTCGATGTATTTGGGAGAACAAACCGGATGTAGTCGGATGCCATCTGCAACTTCACCTACTACAGCGCACATGTTTGTGTTGATTGCCGAAATATGAATTGGAATCTCTGGGTGCTCAATAGGTCCTGGATCGAAAAGGGGGACCATTAAATCTAATTTGTAATGGTCGCCGTCATGGTTAAGTGGTTCGCGATCCTGCCAACAACGCCAAACGGCTCGCATGGCCAGTATGTAGTCACGCATTCGTGGAGCAGGAGCCGACCACTCCATGCCATACCTTCTTCTTATGTGGCCCCGTACTTGGGAACCCAAACCTAATATTAAGCGGCCGCCCGACATTTTCTGAAGTGTCCATGCCGACATCGCCGTGATTGTGGGCGAACGTGGAAATGCCATAGCGATAGAGGTCGCTAAATCAAGTGTGGTCGTGTTGACGGAGGCGAGTGTTAGTTGTTGATACGGATCATCTTTGCACTCTTCGACTGCGATGCCATGAAAGCCCAGCTCTTCGAGCCGACTGGCTTCTTCGGCGATTGTGCGGACGTCTAGTGGGGTATCTGGTTCTCGCAGGCCCGGGTCAACTTTGCCCAACGGAAGCATTGTTTCGGATTTCATTATTGGAGCTCCAATCGCAAATCGTCACCTGAAAGATAGGCGTCGAGTTGCTCGAAGAACACGTCGTCGCCGCGTTTCGTTATACCGGAGCCAGCTCCGGCGATGTGAGAAGTCAGTGTCACTCTTGTGTGAGCCCAAAGAGGGCTGGAAGGTTCTAATGGTTCGGTATCAAAGACATCTAAAACAGCCCTTAGGTGTTGATCTGAGTCCAAGGCCGCTAGGAGGTCGCTGGTATTAACCACAGGCCCCCGTGAGACATTGACGAGAATCGAACCGTTACCCATGCGGTCCAAGAATTCTTTGTCTACGAGGCCTCGGGTTTCATCTGTTAGAGGGCATGCAATGACGACTACGTCCGCGGATGGCAATACTTCGTGGATATTGCTCATTGTGATTATTCGGTCCGCTAAAGGATCGTCTGTTGCGCTTCGGCGCGCACCAACAATATCGACACCAAATGGTTTAGCTCTTTTGGCGATTTCTCGTCCTATTGATCCGAAGCCCACGATAAGCCAAGTATTGCCATTGATTTCGGTCCAACTCTTCTGCTTCCATTCGCTATTTCTTTGGTCGTCAATGCGTTGTTCCCAGCCATGGACAACGTTCATAATTGCCGCCATGGTGTACTCCGCAACTCCAGCGTTGGGGGAATCGCTATTACTTAGACGAATGCCGGCTGAAAGAATATTTTGCAGAGGTGGAGCATCAGCGCCAGCTAGGCATGACTGGACCCACTTAATGGTGCCGGAATCTATGAGTGCCTCCGTGAAGAGCAAAAACTCCGAAGCGACCATCCCGTTCGAGGTCCCTGCGAAGAGTAAATCAATTGGTATCCAACCGATCTCTGGTCTGTACTCAGTTGCCGCGATAGGAGACCCGTCCGCCAGGTGGATACCAGAAGAGGTCCAGCACAAAATCTCGATTTCATGAGGCAAAGCTTCTAGGCGCGGTCGAATTCTGTCGTAGACAATCGAAGGGATGAGAACCTGGCGCTTAGACATAGTCGATCAGCGTAGGGTGCTAGTCGTGTCGCTGTCCGCTGATTCGAGTATTTCGTCGTCAATAAGCGAGACAACCTTGCTATTCGCCGTTTTGGTGTCGACCATGGCTTTGGGGGCCTTCCCGATAGTAGGAACAGCGGTCGTTGCTGCATCCCTTGCTTCAGATCTCGATATGTCTCTTACTCTGTTCGGTGCCGGAGTAGCGCTGAACACGCTATTTGGTGGCGTATTCGCGCCTCTGTCAGGTCGCCTCAGTGATCGGTACGGTGGAAAATGGTCGTGTGTGCTCGTTTTAGTGTCTTCGGGCTTGGGGTTACTAGTCGTCGCGCTGAGCAGATCAGCGCTTGAACTCATATTGGGTCTCTTGATATCGAGCTATGGGCAAGGGGCTTGCAACCCCGCCACTAACAAACTTGTTGCCGAAAGAGCCGCGCCCGGGCGTAGAGGGACTATGACAGGCATCAAGCAGTCCGGTGTGCAACTCGGCATTCTTTTGGGCGGGTTCACCCTTCCTGCGTTAAGTATTTGGGTGAATTGGCGGTTCGCGATGGGTCTCTATGCGGTAACCGCCTTGCTAGCCGCAACCTTGGCAGCAGCGGTACTCCCGGATAGCCATGAGCAAATAGCGAAAGAGAGTCGAGGAGTCGGAGCTTCGCAGAACAGTCGCTTACCAAGGTCAGTTTCTTTGTTGGCTTTGTATGCGCTTTGTATGGGGTGTGTGGTCGGGGGAGTCGGCCGCTACACAGTCTTATTCGCTGAGAATGCGCTTGACATGTCGAATGTCAAAGCGGGACTCGTGGCCGGGCTTCCCGGAGGGCTTGCCATAGGAACACGAATAATCTGGGCTCACCTAGCTGAACATCGAATAGCCCCGCCTAAAGCTCTTGCCATCCAATCTTTTCTTACTGTGCTCGTCATGTTGATGCTGTGTATCGCAGTCGGCATTGGTTCTTGGATCATGTGGCCAGCTGCGATTCTTTCTGCGTTGGGTCTCAATGCATGGAATGCAGTTGCGATGCTCTCTGTAATCATTGGAGTGCCGCAACATCAGTCTGGCCGAGCTAGCGGAAGAGTCGTTATGGGCTTCATGGCGGGTCTGACAATGGGCGGATTCGTAACAGGACTGATTGCCGATATAACCGGCGGTTACGAGACAGCTTGGGCTGGCCTACTGGTTCTTTCTATTATGGCGACCTTGCTTGCTTGGCGAAGCTCCATGGAGCGGGAGACAACACCAACGATCTAATAACGAAATTCGGCTACAGGGTGAGTTGTCGGTAGACGATCACTACCGAAGAGTTTCTTTCTCAGACTGCCTTCGGTGTACTCATCTTGGACTAAGCCACGTTCTTGCAAGATGGGAACAACTCCTTCGACAAAGTCGATAAAGGTGCCGGGAGTGACCGTATATGTAAGGTTGAAGCCGTCTAGGCCATTATTAAATCGACGTTCCAGTTCGTCAGCGACTTGTTCGGCTGAACCGCTTAGCCAGGCTCCGGCCAGGTTTGACTTAATTAAATCGCCCATAGTTCGGGTTCCCGCAGGAGCTGAATCCAACAGATTCTTTATGAAGCCTTGAACTCGTTCCGTCCGAAAACTCTCTAAAGGTTGATCCGGATCGATCTCGCCTAGATCTGCACCGATGTTGCCGCTGATGTGAGCTAACCCTGCTTCAAGCGAGAGGCTTTGTTCGTATTCTTCTCGTTTGGCAGCGGCTTCGGCCTCGGTGCCGCCCACGATAGGCGCCACTCCGCCAATTAACTTGATGTCGGAGCGACCCCTACCATTTGAATCGGCGCGTTCTCCAAGGTCATTATCTAAAGCCTGACCGCTTCGAGAAGAGCCAACCACAAACACACACTCGGCATGCCGGGCGGCAAAATCTCTTCCTCGTTCTGACATTCCCGCTTGGAAAAGCACAGGCGTTCTTTGAATAGACGGAGCTGAAAGATGAGGTCCAGCTACATCAAAGTATCCACCATGGTGGTCTATCTCTCTCACCAGATCCGGGTCCACGTAAACCCGTTTCTGGCGGTCATTCACAACAGCGTCATCGGCCCAGCTGCCTTCTAGGAGCTTGTAGATGACCTCCAAATACTCTTCCGCTATCGCGTAACGCTCCTCATGCGGGGGTAAACCATCGAAACCTAAATTGTGTCCTGCATTGGGTAGATATGAAGTGACCACGTTCCAAGCAACGCGCCCATTGGTTAGGTGGTCCAAAGTTGAAAGCTGTCGAGCGAAGGTGAACGGGTGAGCTTGTAAGACTGAACTAGTAAATGCGAAACCTAGATGTTCAGTCACTGATGCCATTGCGGGAATTAGGAGCATGGGATCGTTGACAGGCACCTGCATTGCTTCTCGAAAAGAAGTCTCAGACCCTCCCTTGTAGTTGTCGTACAGGCCCATTACATCGGCTAGAAAAATCGTGTCAAAACAACCACTTTCAGCTATGCGAGCTAGCTCCATCCATGGCTCGAGGGAATTGAATTCAGTCTGGCGAGTATCTTCGCGCGTCCACATTCCTTGCTGGATGTGGCTTATGCAGTTCATAGAGAACGCATTTAAGATCATCCGCCTTGGCTCGGAAGGCTTATTCATAGACCGCAGTCTCTCAGCAAAGCGCCCTTAACGCCCTGAAGCTGCAAGAATCGTGTTATGGACGAAACCACAGTCTCCCGACACCTCGACGCAATTGAGGAGGAGGGATATTGCATAATCGAGAATGCCATTGAACCCAACCTGATCGAAGAAGTCCGGACTTCCGTAGCCCGGTTGGAGAATGACTTGGACATTCAACCGCGAGGTAATCGGGCTGAAGGCTTTGCTACCAAGCGGATGTACAACTTGCTGGCTAAAGATCGGGTGTTTTGGAAGTTGCCTGTGCACCCGAACGTTCTTCCGTTTGCAGAGCACCTCCTAGATGAAGAATGTCTTTTGTCGGGTACCACGTGTATGAATATCGGGCCCGGTGAAGTTCACCAAGGACTTCACAGTGATGACGGTTTAGTAAATGTCCAACGACCCAGAATTCCTTTTATGGTTACAACTATCTGGGCCTTCAGCGACTTCACGGCCGAAAATGGAGCTACGCGAATTGTGCCGGGGTCCCATAAATTCGACCATGAACCCCGCAAAGGTCAGCAAGTTGAGCATGTCCCTGCCGAAATGGAGGCAGGTTCGGTGTTGATAGTAAATGGGGGCACCTGGCATTGCGGAGGAGCAAACAACACTGACAACGATTGGAGGCTAGGAATTAGCGTTCAATACTGTCAGGGCTACCTTCGCCAACAACAGAATCAGTACTACAGCCTCTCACCTGAAGAGGTCAAAGCAATGCCGGAAAGATTGGCTGCCCTATGCGGGTTTACCTTGTACAAGGGGATCATGGGTCATGTAGATGGAGCTAGTCCAGGAAGGTTCTTAGGCGCAGGCCACGCAGATGAAGTTGCCTATGCGGCGATGAGGACCAAAAACGGAGTTGCTGAAAGTTAAGCAACACGTATGTCTTCCGATCTAGGTTCAAGCTATGGAAATTAAAGACCGAGTAGCAATCATTACTGGTGGTGGCGGTGGTATCGGGTCCGCCACTGCGCGGAGATGGATGGCGGAGGGAGCGCGCGGTGTCGTAGTCGCTGACTATGACGCTGAGGCGGCACTTTCAGTTGCAGCAGAATTGGGATGTGTCGGCGTAGGACTAGACGTTACTGATGAAGCGGCTGTTAGCCAGTTGGTGGAAGATACCGAAACTAAGGTTGGACCTGTTGACATCTTCTTCTCGAACGCTGGCGCCGGGGCAGAAGGAGGAGTCGAAGCTTCGAATGATGCATGGCAATCACAGTGGGAGTTGCACGTGATGTCACATGTCTACGCGGCTCGTGCTGTGCTGCCGTCAATGACAGCCCGCGGTGAGGGCTACCTTGTGCATACGGCTAGCGCTGCTGGACTTTTAGCCGCTGTTGGTTCGGCACCATATTCGGTTACAAAAGCAGCGTGCATCAAATTGGCAGAAACGCTGGCAATCAATCATGGAGATGACGGCATACGAGTATCGGTTCTATGCCCCCAGGGAGTTAATACTGCAATGGCGCCGCGGCAACTT
>CAJWBN010000072.1 GCA_913020735.1 uncultured Acidimicrobiaceae bacterium | reverse complement strand
TCAATCATATTTTTTGCCATTTAAGTTCTGCCTATCCCTCAGAGTCGCATGCCGTAGGCGTAGCCATGGGTGTGAGTCCGACCGTGAGTGTCACCTTCAGCCGGGGGATTTTCAACCACTTTGCCTAGTGTGATGACACCGGTGGGGCATCTATCTACACATAAAGCACAGCGGGTACATACATCGTCATCAATTATGAAAATTGCATTATCTGCTGGGTCTAGGCCAGGGAGATCTGCATCTACAGCTTCATCAATTGCGTCGAGAGCTATGTAATGGATGCATTTCCACGGGCAAATATCGACGCAACCTTCGCATTGAATGCATTCAGACTGGTCAATGTTGATGAATTGTTTGGGCTTTACTGCAGCAGCAAGGTAGTCAGCATCGACTGTTTGCAGTACATAGTCATCCACGAACCGTGGCATTGGCGGGTTTGCTTCAGTCTTAGCCATATCAGTTGCCCTTCATAAGTGGACGACCAAAATCTGATACCGGTTCTACGACAGGTTTTTTCTCATCTCGCTTCTGCCACCAAAGCCACAGAAATGGGAGACCGGCTAAAGCAACTATGTGTTCGATAACCACAACAATGTCAGACACCTTTTTCAAGTCCATCCGCATTGGCGGGAACGTGATCGGATCCCCGTCTATGAACTGGCCTTCAGTGAAAAACATTCGCTCAACCGACCATCCCCATTCATTATCGGTAAGACGAATCCAGCGATCAGGTACAACTCCAAAGACCATGAGGAAAAGCATGAAGACAAAAGCAGCACCAAGCATGGCTTCACCCCATGAGGTGGGGCGATCAATGGGACGACGGCGCCCGTAGACAATGACGCCATAAACCATAAGACCGGTGATCAAGATTGATGTAACAAGTGCGACCACTGGCCCTCCTATCTACTACTTACTGTCGGTGCGTGCTTACTGAATCTTGGTGAGATTCCAGGGAACCTCACCCTATGCAAATTCACAGCGTGAATCCACGTTCAAATCTACCCGAGTAACGCCCGGATCGTTCGACGTTCTACCACGCATCAACGACGGATTCGTAACTCAAGAATGTCCTATATGGTGGCACTCGCGGGCCGCCAATGCCGAACCCATAGCCGGATTTTCTTTGAGAACTTTATTCCGAGTACAACTTGAGCAAAAAGTGTCTGCCAAACTTGGTCCCTTACCCCCGTCAGCGCCTATCTTTGATGAGCGCACGTATCTTATTTCTGTAACAGTAAAATCTGCTATGCGAGATTCCGGGTTGGAATCTCGCGGAGGGCAAAGTGACCGAAGTTCCCGAGTATCTATTTGAGCGATCTAGACAGAGAAGGATCGCGCTCGGCCTGCTTGAAGATGACGGCAGCGGAGCAGCTGTTGCTTCTGACTCAGGAGATAGTGACGGCGGTCAGATCAGTTCCGGCCCAAGTAGCGCTGACGTAATTGCCGCTGCCAAAGCTGATGCCAAGCTTGAGCAAGTTACTGATATCGATATTGAACCGCAATGGGTCACCGCTGCTAGGACCAGAACAAAAATTCCTATGTGGGTTCTACCCATAATGTTTTTCCTGCCATTGTGGGGATTTGTCTACGTGAAAATGACAGAACCTCCACCAGAGCCTGTGACTGCGATGACTGAAGGTGCCGCAACTTACGCTGCGCAGTGTGCCAGTTGTCATGGTGGCGACGGAGCTGGAAGTGAAGGTGGCGGGGTAGGGCGACCTTTGTACAACGGCGAAGTATTATTGACGTTCCCAAAGCTAGATGCAGACATGATTCTTTGGCTTACGGTCGGTTCTGAAGGCATCGGCATTGGCAACCCTTATGGTGCAACTGATAGACCCGGAGGGGCCCACATTTCAGGCGAAACTGGCGCAAACATGCCTGGTTTCGGCGGAACACTTAGCGAGTACAAAATCTATTCAGTCGCTCGATACATCCGTGAAGTCTTAAGCGCAGAGTCTTTAAGCGACGAAGAAATCGCAGTTCGTGATGCTGAGTGGGAAGAGCTCGGCGGTGGCAAAGACGTAGGCGGCCACGGGGGCCACGGAGGTCATTAGTTCAAGCAATGCAATAGCAGGCTGAACATAATGTAAAAACGTCAAACTAGGGCTGGAGGAAATGCGCTGATGACTATGCGTCTTTCTACAGAGGTACTAGTGATCGGTGCCGGACCTGCTGGTGCGGCAGCAGCCCATTGGGCTGCAGAATCCGGTCGGATGGTTGTATTACTCGAAAAAGAGACGATGCCTCGTGAGCGAGTGTGCGGTGATGCACTAACACCAAAAGCTGTTGGTCATTTAGCTGACATGGGGATTGATGTCACTAACAAGCATTTCCATCAACATCACGGCTTACGCATGACAGCCCATGGCCAAAGTATCGAGCTCCAGTGGCCTACTGACCATGACCATCCAAGTCATGGTTTAGTAATTCGACGTCGGTCTCTCGACAAACTTTTGGTTGAACATGCCGACAAAGCTGGAGCTCAAGTTTGGACAGGTGTCGAAGTTCTTGAGCCAATAATTGAACATGGCCATTTACGTGGGTGCCGGGCAATCGGGTCAGGTTATGGGAGTGGTCCCGAAGGCGAGATAGAGGTACGAGCTCGGTTTGTGATCATTGCCGATGGTCCACTATCACCATTTGGCAGGTCTCTAGGGACTGCCCGGACCAGAACTTACGCGCAAGGAGTCGCGATACGAGGGTATTTCCCTAGCCCTCGCCATAGTGACAACATCATCGAGTCGGTCTTCGATCTCCGCGATAGCTCAGGCCGTCAATTACCGGGTTACGGCTGGATATTCCCGGTCGGTGATGGGACCGTAAATACTGGCGTCGGATTATTGAGTCACCATCACGGAAACGATCCTCAGTCAATTCGCGAGCTATTTGACAAGTGGTTAAGTCAGATACCTGAAACTTGGGCAGTTGATACCGACAGCGGGGAGGGTGAGCCTGAAGGTGGACGTTTACCAATGGGGGCATCTGTTCGTCCAAGGTCGGGACCTAACTGGGTCGTGGTAGGTGACGCAGCGGGAAGCGTGAATCCGTTTAATGGGGATGGTGTCGAACCTGCATTGAGTAATGGACGATTAGCTGCTTCTGTAATTAATGACGCAATTAGAACGGGTGATGGCCTTGAACTTCGCCGGTATGAAAAACAACTTGCTTCAAGCTACGACCACTATTACCGACTCGGCCGATTAGTTACTAAAGCCTTAGGCAAGCCAGGTTTGATGAGGCGGTTCACTCTGCTTGGTATCCAATCAAGAGTCCTTACTGAGCTTGTGATGAGAATTTCAACCAACTTGGTTAACAACGATGCAGGCGGGACAGAATCTGTGTACGAAATCGGGAAGGTAATAGCACGACTAATTCCTGATCGCGATTAGCCAATTGTCGTGAAGCTTCTAGCTTCATTAGGTTCTCAATAAGCTGCTTCGGTTAGGGCTTTTTCAACGTGGGTCATGAAACACCAAGTCAAGCAATTGGTCAGCAGGCAATTCGTTGAGTGACTTATATCGAGCATAAGCACCAGAAAAATTTAGAGATTCCACTAAAGGGTTCGGCACAACAATGGTGCGGAGTCCGGCAGCCAAAGCAGCTTTTAAGCCATTGGGACTATCTTCAACTACCACTGCAGAGCCTGCTGCTACGTCAAGAAGTTGCAGCGCACGAAAGAAAACATCCGGAGCAGGTTTGGAAACTCCGCCCACATCATCTCGACAGACGACATAGGAAAACCTTTCAAATAGGCCCACTCGCTTCAGATGGCGATCAACCCAACTGTGAGGTGAGCTGGAAGCTACGGCTGTTGCAATTCCCCGTTTTTCTGCAGCTTCAAGTAGTTCTATTACCCCCGGCAACAACGGCTGGTCTTCGGTTAATCCGTCTTTAATTCGCTGACGTTCCTTCATCACCGAATCATGGTCTAATTGTCGTCCAAGCCGATTCTCTAGTTCTTCTACCCAAGCGGATTTACGGTCGGTTCCCATTCCGGCAAGCCACCAGTCCATTGGAAAATCAATCCCATTATCCGCCCAAATTTGAGCTGTGGATTCATAGGCGGGACTCTCGGTATCAATGATTGTCCCGTCGAAATCCATGATTAAGGCTTGGCTTTCGATAGTCAACCTAGAACTCCGATGACTGCTTGGACTAGTCCTTCCGTCGTCTGAGATTCAGCAACGTCTGCCACTTCTAATCCTTGGACTCGACATTCTTCGGCTGTCGTTTGTCCAATCGCAACAACCTTGGGGGCCGCGCGACCTCCAGTTTGTTCCATATGACCTTTGACAGCGGAGGGCGAGGCAAAGGTCACGGCATCTGCTTCGATGGCTCGTGCAACTAGTTCATCTTCTATTGATGGACATACCGTTCTATACGCAGCGACTCGGTCTACTTTCCAACCTTTGCTTTCGAGAATGTCGCCAAGTTCAGGTCTCCCATCTGAGGCCATCGGTATTAAGACATGATCATCGCAGGCAGGTACGGGGAATGCTTCCGCTAATGAAAGACCGTCGTTCTTGCTCGGAACAAGATCCGGCTCACGTTTAAGTTCAGCTATCACTTTGGATGCCGTGGATGGCCCGATCGCTGCTACTCGCAATCCACTGAATTTCTTTAGAACACCGCGACGCGCTGCGCGGGCCATAAGTGCGGAAACGGCATTCGAGGAGGTGAAGGCGATCCACGAAAATCGCTCGAGCCTAAGAAGAGCATCGTCTAAGGGCTGCCCTCCATCCAAAGGCGGGACTACCGCGATGGCAGGAGCCGGGACAACTTCAGCACCTTTCTCCTGCAGGGCTGCGATGAGATCCCCACTCTGGTGAGAGGCCCTAGTAACTACAACAGACTTCCCTGTAAGCAAATCTGAACTCAAGAGATGTCTCCGTCTTTTGCAAGCAAGTTATAACCTCCGCTCGCCAACAATTCCTGTGCTGTTTGGGCCCCCAACGTAACTGGGTCGTTACCTTGGTGCTTTGCTCGCAGCACCGTGCCCCCGTCAAGGGACGCTAGAAGCGTTTCTAGATAAAGATTATCTCCACTTGTATATGCGTAGGCGCCGACTGGGAGTTCACATCCGCCACCAAGTTCAGCTAGGTAGGAACGTTCTGCCATGACGCACGTACCAGTTGACTCATCAACGATTTCTGCTAGCAAAGCAAACGTGTCGAGGTCACCTTCTCTGCATTCAATAGCGATCGCTCCCTGGCCTACTTGCGGAACCATTTGATCTGATTCGAACACATAGTCCGCTAGCTCTGATATCCCAAGCCGATCGAGAGCAGCTTTGGCCACTACTACAGCGTCAACATCTGCACTTTGAGCTATTTCAATCCGAGTTTTAATGTTTCCGCGTAAGCCAACAAATTGGAGGTCTGGTCGCAAGTCACCTAGTTGCACTCGACGACGAGCAGATCCGCTTGCAACTACTCCTCCTTCTGGGATTTCATCGAGCGATTTGCCTATAAGAGCATCTCGTGGGTCACCCCGCTCCAGAAATCCGACAAGATTCAGTCCGTCCGTCGGTCTTGATCTCAAATCTTTCGCGCTATGTACGGCGATGTCTGCTCTACCTTCAAGAACCGCTATTTGGACTTCTTTTACGAAGACTCCTTCACCCGCCATGTCCTGAATCTGTCGTGCGCGATCCTTATCGCCTTCAGTGGAGACCAGCAAAAAATCGGCATCGGCCCCTTTCGATTTCAAACGCGAAGCAACCGCTTCTGCCTGCCAGCGAGCTAGGGGACTTGAACGTGTAGCAATAATCACTGAAGCTCTCGCTTGAAGGTCAACGGAGTTCTAGACCGAGTATGCAAGATAACAACCTTTTGTTCAGGGGAAGGCTTGCTTCGGTGCAGCATTCTCGCAGTGTCACGGATTTGTTTCCACTTCAGAGGCAAGGTGGGTGGAAATTTTTTGCCATCTCAAGTTATAAAGATATGAACAGAAGTTGAATGGTTGCTGCCACGATAATGACTAGCAGCAAACCGGCCAAGACCAGTGTCGTACCAGGCCTCATGTGGCTTCTCGCAAGGTCACTTCTGCCCCAACCGAAAGTTCGTTGGGCACTATCCCTTCTTGTTGACCGGTAGCAATTGTCAACAATCCGTACTCATCGTCCACCAGCGCCAGTTGTCCAGGGTTGACATCATCCGGGTGCTGGAGCCGAACTACGCGCCTATCTTCACCAAATTCTAAAATTATGACGTCTCCTAGGCCCGACAATGTTTCTCGGTCAACATTGAGTTGCGCTGCTCCTTGTCGTGTGCGACGAATTACCTCCGCCGAGATTGCGCCATCATCTTCTGTTCTTGGCATGGGTATCAAAGAAGGGAGCAGGAGGCTGGGGTCTACTTGTTGACCTAAATCTAAAAGTGCACCACCAGCTGCAAGGTGACCTATTGCCGGAGCGATGATGTCGCGGGCTGGATGTGTGACTCCCGGTGACGCATTATGAATGTCTTCGTTTGTGAGCTGTACAGCTTGGCTAGCTCCCCCGACGATCGCCACAGCAGCGCCAAGTAGTCCATTGTCCGGTCCGACAAGGATCGATTGGCCTTCACCAACGGAGACAGCTATAGCGGGCCGCCCGACAAGATCCCCTACTGACGCCAATACGAGTCCTGGTGACAGATAAGGGACGCTTCTAGCCAGCATCAGAGCACCTGCACGAATGTCGTTCGGTGCTATGTGGTGGCAGAGATCTATCACGCTTGTAGAAGGACTCAGTTCATGCAATATGGAGCGCAACAGTCCGACGTTTTCGTCGTCTGTGCCTAAATCTGTTACGCAAGTAATCGTTCCGAACTGTGACATGTCTCAGTCTTGACCTAGTTCCTGAGAGCGTCGGCTAGCTGCTTCGATTGCTGCTGCGAAAGCAGCTCGCAATCCATGGCTCTCCAGCTCTCTTAGCCCAGCAGCCGTGGTACCTCCTGGGGACGTGACATCAGCTCTTAGCTCAGCAGGCGGTTTCCCTTGCGCTAAGAGAGTCGAAGCGCCAAGCAGTGTTTGAATGGCAAGGTCTGTCGACACTGATCGGCTAAGACCTGTCATCACTCCGGCGTCAATCATCGCTTCAGCGACCAGGAAAATATACGCAGGTCCGGAACCCGATAAACCGGTCACTGCGTCAAGAAGTTTTTCCTCAGTTCGGACAACAGTCCCTACAGCTCCCAAGATTTCTTCTGCCCAAGCTAGGTCTTCAACCCCAGCACTGTCGTTACCAGAAATCGCTGCAGCGCCTTTTCCGACCAATGCAGGAGTATTCGGCATGGCCCTGATGACAGGAATCGTGCCGCCGGTTGCCTCGTCAATAGTGCTTAGAGTCACTCCGGCAGCTACCGATAAGAGTCGTTTGGTCCCCAATTCTGCAACCTGAGAAGCAACTGTCGGTACAACATCGGGCTTCGTGGCAATAATCGCACCTTCAGATGGTTCTATTTCGTTAGACACCTTCACGCCGTACATGTCGGTCAGTTCTTGGCCGCGGCTGGCCGATGGTTCAATGACCAGTACATTCTCAGCTTTATGGCCATTACTTAGTAATCCACCAAGTAACGCCGCTCCCATTTTGCCGCCGCCGACTATCAGCAGTTCAACCATGAGGACCACGGTAGCGGTCGGTCCTGCCGGCCACTCGACTCTATTTATTCTGATGTCTTTTCGTTCTCATTTTTCAGGCGATTTGCGAAACCCATTTTCAGTGCTGCGCGCCAATAACGTTCGACATACTCCCATATGGAACCAAGAATTCTGTCCAGCTCAGTTTCGTCTACGGCATGAAACGGCAGCTCTCCGGTAAGAAAAATTGCTTCTTCGGGACCAATCCCAAATTGAGCTCCAACTAGGTCATAATTCCGCCGAAGTAAGAGTTCAAACAATTCTTCTTGATTGTCCTCTGGGTAGGGCAAGAAATAGGTTTCATACTTCAGCGTTCGTTGACCGAGGGTGAGCCACACAGTTGTGACATCGCGTTCCTCCCCTTCGAGTCGCGCGTACCAGCGTCTTTCGATATCTTCGTCGCGGCTCACATCTAAGAGGATTGGAAGCTCTTCTTTTTGTCGCTGGAACCAGTCGTCAATTATTTGCTCGAGGGCTGAAAGTTCTTCTGGTGTTGCGACATCGCGTGTCACGCGCAGGAGACCAGTTCTTTAGAAGTCAAGCGGCCAAAGACTTCTATCGCGTTAGCTGCTCCAAGGTCCCAACTATTCAAGGAGGCTCGGAGCGCTCCTTGACGGCCCATTTCGCAACGCATTTCTGAGTCATCCAGCAGTTGATCCACGGCTGCCGCGAATAGCTCCGGGTCCCGTTCGTTAACTAAAAGCCCAGTGATGCCATCTGCGACATTGTCTCTAAGACCACCAACATTGCTAGCCACTACCGCTGTACCGCACGCAGCAGCTTCCAGCGCTACAAGGCCAAATGATTCAGATCGACTTGGCACTAAACAGACATCGGCCGCTCGGTAATAAGTAGGCAAAGCCTGATGAGGCTGCGGGTCAACGAAGATGACACGGTCATCAAGCCCATCAATTTTTATTCGCCTCTTTAGGTCTTTATAGGTTTGTGGACCTTCATCACCCGAAAGCCCTCCAACAACAACTAGTCGCGCATCGTCGCTTTTAGTCAAAGCAAGGGCTCCGATTGCTACATCTAAACCTTTAAGCGCTTGGATTCGTCCAACAAAGAGCAACACAGGATAATCTCCCAGGCCAATCGCTGCCCGAGCAGAGCCCAAAGGACCAGGATTAAAAAGTTTGCTGTCTACGCCAGGAGTCAATATTTCAATTCGATTCCTAGGAATTCCATAAAGAGACGTCAGTTGATCGGCTTCGACATTTCCCGATGCGAATACAGCGTCTGCGCAACCTATAACCGATTCCTCCGCCCGAATTCGATCTTCGGGCTCCGAATCACCGGCAATGCTTTTGATCCGGCCCAAGGTATGGAAAGTAACGGCCAGCGGTAAATCAAATTGATGCTTTAGGTGATGTCCCGCTACGCCAGACAGCCAGTAGTGAGCGTGGAAAGCGTTGACCGGTCGTTTATCTAAATATGCAGCAACCCCTTGCGTCCATACATCGAGAACAGCTGGGAGATCACCTTTTTCAAGTCCGTAAGGGCCGGCTTCAATCTGTATGACATTAACCCCTACTTCAAGTTCCACTATCTCTGGGACATCTGGACTCGTCCGACGAACGTAGACATCACACTCGGTTCCTTTGGCCGCCATTGAGGCAGCCAACTCACGCACGTAGACATTTAAACCACCACTATCACCCGCGCCTGGCTGGTCGAGGGGAGAGGTGTGCATGGACAGAACGCCTATTCTGCGGATAGGTCCATCAGACATATGGGGAAACTCTGCTTCTGTCACAAGTGACCAAGGTATGTCACTAGCTGCAGTTACTCCACTCGATTCTAAATAGAAAGGAATTTAAAGATTTAATGACACAACCGCAGCGGTCCAGAAAGGCGCAGCTAAGGCATGTGAGGCGTGCAGCAAGGCCTTTCGTTCCTCCCGAGATATTAATAGTTGCATTACCGACCGCCCGAGCGGAATAGCGACACCTAGCAAACCCGCAAATAGCCAATATTGCTGGGGGGATATTGGTGATACAGCGATCTGGACGGAAGTCCATAGCAGCACGAGAACGCCACCAAGAGCAGCTAGGGCGGCAAAGCGGCGCTGCGATCCCTCGCGATCACACAACTTCAAACCCAAATCATGAAAATAGATGAGGACCAAAAACAAGCCGACAGATGAAGCGTCACGGAGGGCCAGAGTAGTAAGGCTGGATGCCGCGATACCTGCCGGTAACCACGCTTTTATGATCTCCACTGTTTGAAGCAATAGCGAACTTGATCCTCTGCTGTCTATAGCTGCTATCAACGGAGTGAAGACAATCGCTGCTGCTACAACTAGGGCAGATAAACGAAAATCGTTGAAAAGCCCGCCGTAGCCGACAACTAAAATCAATGCCGAG
Source organism: uncultured Acidimicrobiaceae bacterium (assembly GCA_913020735.1). Lineage (GTDB taxonomy): Bacteria > Actinomycetota > Acidimicrobiia > Acidimicrobiales > Poriferisodalaceae > MedAcidi-G3. The sequence continues at coordinate 2,276 of CAJWBN010000072.1, read as the reverse complement.
GACGGGAGCCGTTCAAAAACGGAAGGGCCAGCCAAGCTGGCTGAAACCAGAACGGCAACTAGCCCTATCCCAAGCCCAAAGGCAACGGCCCCAACTAGCAGAAGAATTATTAGTCCGCATAGTCCAGCAAAGTGATAGAGCAAAAAGCGGTTACCTATGCCATAAAAAGCAAAGAAATCATCCCGCGAGGTGTGCATTAACCACCCGAGACTGGCGGAAGGACCGCCACCTCATCTCCATCAGAGATCGGCAAGTCTTCCTCTGCTGGCTCTCCATTGATCCATACCCGGCTTATGGACAAAATTCGGGTGAACTCATCACCTAGATCATTTTGCGCTTGGGTGAGTAAATCTTGGACTGTGTTGGCCTGATAGCTCATCGTTCCGGCTCCTGCAATTTCTCGAGCACCTGCGAAAAGTCGAAGAGTTACCTTGGCCATCCTCGGATCCTATCTTTGGTTGACATAGTGCTTGCCGTTGAAACCACTACGTTCTTGAAGGTACTTACGAAAGAGATCAAAATCTGGTGGATTTACTTATTCTTAGACACGGTCAATCTGAGTGGAATGCCGAAGGAAAATGGCAAGGTCAAGCTGATCCACCCTTAACCAAACTTGGAGCAAAACAAGCAAAGGCGGCGGCCCACAAGCTTCTGGCCATCGGTGGTGCTTTCGACAAAATAGCGTCCAGCGACCTAAGGCGAGCCCGACGTACTGCTGAAATCATCGCTCAACTCAATGGCGGAGGAGATGTCAGCGTTCATAAGGAATTTCGCGAACGCGATGCTGGGGTTTGGCAAGGGCTAACGCGCTCGGAAATTGAAGCCTCATGGCCTAATGCAATTGCTAATCAACTTTGGCCAAAGGGTTACGAATCTGATGACTCAGTACTCCAGAGGGTGATGCCCTGTCTGGAACGATTGGGTCAAGACAATAAAAATATTTTAGTAATTGGTCACGCTGGTTTAATTAGAGCGTTAGATCGATTTACGAATGCGGAAGAGGCATCAATTACAAATCACCTTTCTGGAAGGTGGTATGAGCTAGGAGATCAACTAGTTCCGAAACAAACCGTAGATTTCTCGGAAGAAATATTGGACCATGATCTCGAGTAGCGAATCTTCGTATTTAGAGAATTTATGTTTTGCTAATCCATGACGCTGCCGCTGTGGGGTCTATGCCATCGGCAAGCGCTCCCAAGGTTGACTCAACCTTTGAAAACTCGACCTCATATTCGTTAAGTCTTGACTCACTTATGGGAGTGCTTGGCTCAACTGCAATGTCCTCATTGTCTTCCACATCGCCAGTTTAGATTCGAGTTGAGGTTCTAACAGTGAATCGGGAAGATAATGCTGAGATCCTGTTGGTGCTCCAAAATTATTATTTTAACTGCGTCTGATTCGCTGCAATAAATCTTTGGTTGCATTGACATCGTCCTGGCTGAGTCCGATAAGCACTACCGACTTAGGGGCATCCCCCAACCATCGTTCAATCTGCCAACGTCTCCCCACCATCTGAAGATGGAAAAGGTTCCCTACCGGATCTTCGAACCAGCCTTTTGCCCGCAGAATCCGCGGGGTTGAGGAATCTAACAATTTTCCAAGTTCAGCGGGATGCCATGGCCCAGCTGGTTCCACAGTGACAGAAGCCACCATCAAGCCACCCTCTCCGCCAACGCCAACCATAGAAACGCCCTTCAAGGCTGCTCCCACTATTAATCGAACATCAATTTCACCGTGATTGGCTTCGAGTATCTGCCCCCCTGGAGCGACACCTGCGACGAGGTCGCGCGCGCGTTGCCGGTCAGCATTTCCTGACAAGTCTCCTTTGGACATAACGACCAAATGAGCAGCTTGGAGTTGTCGAATCACTGAAGGTGCAATTTGTTGATTACTCAGCTGCCTGTCTATACAAGTCAAGTCAGCTACGGCAACAATGCCGTCTAGACGACAGTGCTTGGCGTTATGAATTACTTGAGCAATGGCAACTGGATCAGCTACACCGCTTGCCTCAATCACCACGGCGTCATAGGCGCCGGTGGAAGCCAATGATTCGAGTTGGTCAAACAGGTCATCAGCAAGCGCACAGCATGCGCACCCGTTGGCCAGAGAAATCTGCTGGGAGGTCACCTCGTTTACTAAGTGCGCATCGACTCCTACAGCGCCGACATCATTGACGACCGCCGCAATTCTTAAACCTTCAGGATTTTGAAGGAGCCGCCGCAGGATTGTGGTCTTGCCACTACCTAGGAATCCGGTCAGCAATGTCACATCTATTT
>CAJWBN010000071.1 GCA_913020735.1 uncultured Acidimicrobiaceae bacterium | reverse complement strand
TTGGCCCCGCCTAGTTTGGAAGTGGTCCCAGTGAAGTAGTCCTGTATTACATCGTTAGAAAGGCCTACGCATTCGAAAACCTGCGCACCTGTATAACTTGCGACGGTTGAGATGCCCATTTTGGACATGATCTTCAGAACGCCTTTCGAGCAAGCTTTTATGTAGTTCCGCACGGCTGTCTTGCTGTCGACTTCAGTTATGGCCCCTTCCTCGATCAGGTCCTCAATGGATTCGATCGCGAGGTAAGGGTTGACTGCGCCAGCTCCATAACCAAGTAGTAACGCCAGGTGGTGAACTTCGCGAGCATCGCCGCATTCCACGACCAGGCCAACCTCGGTGCGAGTTCGATTGCGCACAAGGTGGTGATGAACAGCCCCCGTTAGTAATAAGGACGGAATAGGAGCATGAGTTTCATTGCTGTATCTATCTGACAGGACGATTATTTTCGCACCTTGGCTTATCGCTTCAGAGATTGCGTTCTGGATCTCTTCAAGCGCTCTTCGAATGCCCTCCCCTCCTTCTGCGACCGGGTATAAGCCATCGATAGCAAATGATTTAAATTGAGGGTGATCACCTTTCTCGTTCAGGTAGAGAAGTCTGGCGAGATCCTCGTTAGATATGACTGGGCGAGGCAAGACTATTTGCCGACAAGAATCCGGACCGGGATTGAGCAAATTGCCTTCTGGGCCTATAGACGAAGAGGTTGAAGTTACGAGCTCTTCTCTTATGGCGTCCAATGGCGGGTTGGTCACTTGGGCAAATAGCTGGGCGAAATAGTCGAATATCAATCTTGGTCGTTTGGATAGAGCGGCTATAGGTGTATCTGTGCCCATTGAGCCAATTGGCTCGGTTCCGGTGCGAGCCATCGGTGCAAGCAGAATTTTTAGTTCCTCTTCTGTGTACCCGAATGTTCGTTGACGTTTAACCACCGATGAATGTTGAGGGGTCAAGAGAAAACGTTCGGGAAGGTCATCCAGATGAAGTAGCCCTTCTTGGAGCCACTCTCCGTAGGGGTGTTCCCCGGCGAGCGTGCTTTTGATCTCTTCGTCACCGACGATTCGACCTTGCTCGGTGTCGACAAGAAACATTTTTCCGGGCTGCAGTCGTCCCTTTTGGATCACGGTGGTTTGATCAAGGTCGAGCACGCCGACTTCTGATGCCACCACGACGAGACCATCATCAGTAACCCAAAATCGCGATGGGCGGAGACCATTACGGTCAAGGACTGCCCCGATCACAGTTCCGTCTGTGAACGCGATTGAGGCTGGCCCATCCCACGGTTCCATTAGGGAGGCATGGAACTCGTAGAAGTCCCTCTTCCACTGCGGTAAACGCTCGTGATTTTCCCAGGCTTCCGGAATCATCATCAAGACGGCGTGTGGGAGCGTTCTGCCACCGAGGTACAGCAGTTCAAGTGCTTCGTCGAAGCTGGCTGTATCTGAAGCGCCTTTAGTCATGATCGGTAATGCTCTGCCTAAGGCATCACCGAAAACTTCATTGGCAAGTTTGCTTTCTCGGGCATGCATCCAATTCCGATTGCCCATGACGGTGTTGATCTCACCGTTGTGTGCAACGAGACGGTAGGGATGAGCAAGGGGCCAAGATGGGAAGGTGTTGGTGCTGAACCTTGAATGGACTAGCGCCAAGGCGCTTGTTAGTCGCGTATCCGTTAGGTCTGGAAAGAAAGCTGAGAGCTGTTCACAGGTCAGCATGCCTTTGTAAACGAAGGTGCGACAAGAAAGGGAAGGGAAATAAACGCTCGGCTCGACCTCGTGTTCAATACGTTTTCTGAGCACGAAGACAGCTTGCTCAAGCTCTAAATCTTTTAGGTCGGAACCTTCTTTGCCTGAGAGGAAGAGGGTACGAAAGACCGGCATAGCGTCAGTAGCGAAAGATCCTAAAGATGAGCTATCCGTCGGAACTTCTCTCCATCCGATTACTTTCAAACCCTCTTGTTCGGCCAGCGCCTCTATCGCTTCAACTGCGTGATCTGGGCTTTCCGAAGGCAGGAAAGCCATGCCTGCTGCGTAATGTCCTAACTCGGGGAGATCAAAGTCGACCACATCTCGAAAAAAAGAGTCAGGTATTTGAAGAAGTATGCCTGCGCCATCCCCAACGTTTTCTTCGGCTCCGGTAGCTCCGCGGTGGTCTAGCTGAAAGAGGCATTTAAGTCCGCGCTGAACCATTTCGTGAGTAGCTCGCCCGTGCATGTCAACGACGAAGGCCACACCACACGCGTCGTGTTCATATCTGGGGTCATAGAGGCCTTGGGCCGCGGGCAGGCCTAATGGGTTGTTAGTGGCTTCGTGCATAGCTGACGTCCGGAGTATTCGAGCGTTGAGGATTGTGTTCGCGAAATCGGGACGTCGTTGGCCCAAGTGGAACGCTATAAGAGGGTACCTCAGTCTGCGGGCACTCCAAACCTGCGTTATGAGGTGATCGAAATTTACTTTGGTACTGGTATTTGTTTTCTGCGAAGCAGGAATGCGGCTGCAAGCAGACTGCATACCGAAATCCAGACGGTGGGGGATTGACTTTCAGCCGTATCAGCGGCGAACCCGGCTACAACGGGTCCTGCCGCTCCCGCTACAGCGAAGACGGAGTGTTGCAGTCCCATGAGTAAGCCGAGGTCTTCGGGGTCGAAAGTGTCCTGAGCGTAAATGGCCTGCAACGGAGTCGATGCTCCCAGGCTGCTACCGACTAAGACTCCATATATAAGGCCGAGCCAAACGTTGCCTCCTAAGATGAACAGAGAACCGAAAGCGGCCAACAAATAGCTAATTTTCAGGGCAAAAGAGGTTTCGTGTCGTGAAACGATAGGGATGACGCCGATGCGACCGAAAAGTTGGCTAAATCCGCGAAATCCAGCGATCCCTGCGGCTGTTCCTAGCGCTAGTCCTTGATCGATCATGATCGGTACTTGGTATACGAGGAGAGTGCTGTAGGAGAAGCCTGCAAACGCGTAGGCGAAAAGCATTCTCCTAACATTTGGTCGGTGTATCGATGCGCGCAACGCTTGGAGGGCGCTGGGTGATGGGCCCAGCGCATCAGTAGAGCGACCATCGCCAGCGAAGTGTGAGGCTTGGAGCGCCCCCAAAAAAGCCACTAAGGCGAAGATTCGAAGAGCTGGTCTCCATCCCCACGAGTTAATGATCAGTGCCCCAACCGGTAGGTAAACAGGGCTGCAGAAGGCGCCAATTACGGTAAGTACTGTTATCCGTTTACCCGAATCTGCGGGTCCGACACGGCCTGCGATTGCGGTGGACACATGATAAAAGCCAGTAGTCGCCATAACGCCCAGTCCCGTGGCCATTAAAAAGGCGAATATGGCCGCGTTCGAGACCCAACTGCTTGCCAATAGGCACAGAGAAGCAATGGCTTGGATGCTGAAAACCAGCCTTCCGCCCCATCGATCCAGCAACCGACCAGCAAATGACGCGCCGAAGCCACTTACGAGTTGAGACGCGGCGAACACAGCTCCCAAAAAAGTGAGCGACCAACCCAGCTCTTTGTGGATTGGGTCTAAGAGGATCCCGTACGCATAGAACGCGGCGCCGTAGCAAGTGCATGTCATGATCCCTAAAGAGATGATTGGAGTCCAGTCCTTAGTCACTCCGGCACCTTTGGTCATCTTGACACAATAGGCCCGTTGTGGAGAGGAAGAGAGAAGCAGACAAACTGCATATTTATTCATAGTTATGAATAAATATGCATATCTCTTTCGATCCTGTACCCTGAAGAACATGTCAAGCAATACAAGACTTCGAGTGGGTATCGTGGGTGCCTCGGGCTTCACTGGCTCTGAGCTGATGAGACTTATAGCCGGCCACCCTGATATGGAGCTGGTTGTAGCCACGGGCGATACTCAGGCTGGCACAAAGGTAAAAGAACTGTATCCCAGCCTCGCAGCAGAGTATGGGGACATGGTTTACAGCGAATACACAGCTTCTGATTTTGAGGGATTAGATGCCGTTTTTCTCGGACTTCCGCATATGGCGAGTCAACCAATTGTGTCGGAATTATTCAAGAAGGTCGGATGCATCCTCGACCTTGGTTCGGATTTCAGGCTTAAGGATCCGAGCTTATATCCGCAGTGGTATGGAGCAGAGCATGCTGTCCCTGAGCTTCTTGAGCACTTTGTGTATGGCTTACCTGAGATATTTCGCAGTGAACTCAAAGGTGCACAAGGCATTGCAGTACCGGGTTGCTACCCAACAGCAGCTTCCCTGGCTCTGTATCCCTTTGCAAAGGCAGGGAAGATTCACAGGAGCGGTGTAATTGTTGACGCTGCCTCCGGTGTCAGTGGAGCTGGGCGGGCAGCAAAGGCCAATACCACCTTCGCTTCTGTAGATGAGAACTTCAATGCATACGGGCTACTAACACACCGCCACACGCCAGAAATCGAACAGGTGAGCGGTTGCGAAGTTTTGTTTACTCCACATCTAGCTCCCATGGTCCGGGGAATTTTGGCTACTTGTTATGCCCGCCCTACTGAGCAAAAATTTACAACTGATGATGCTTTGGACGTATTGAGGCTGTTCTACAGCGCTGAGCCATTTGTTGTAGTGGAGCAAAATTCTCCATCTACGAAGGCGACGATGGGCGCCAACACAGTCCATCTCACAGCTCGCGTTGATGAACGGACTGGGTGGCTACTAGTTATTAGTGCCATAGATAATTTGGTTAAAGGAGCCTCGGGAGGTGCAATTCAATGCGCCAATATCGCCCTAGGTCTTGAAGAAACAGCGGGGCTTTCGACCGTTGGTTTGATGCCTTAGTAGGAGATTGCAATGGATGAAAAGATGCCCCCGCTTCGACTAGTGGGGCCGGAGGAAGCCTCCGCTGCTGAAATAAGAGATGACCGGTCAATGGGCAACCATATGGATAAGGCCGAACTACTGGTTGAGATCCTTCCTTACATTCAACGGTGGCGGGGCAAGGTTGTGGTTATCAAGTTCGGTGGGAACGCTATGACGGACCCGTCGTTAGCTGAACGATTCGCAGAGGACGTAGTCCTTATGCACCAGGTGGGCATTTTGCCCCTTGTTGTCCATGGTGGAGGGCCCCAGATTGGTGACCTCATGGCGCGTCTAGGTAAAGAACCGGAGTTCCGTGATGGTCTAAGAGTTACAGATGCTGAGACTCTCGATATTGCTCGGATGGTCTTAGTGGGCAAAGTCAACCGCGAAATTGTGAGCTCAATAAATATTCATGGACCTCTAGCCGTGGGCGTAAGTGGTGAAGATGGGGGGCTGATAACAGCTGCACCTCGTAATCCTGATCTTGGATTTGTGGGGGACGTGACTTCAGTCGACCCAACTTTGCTAGAGAAACTCTTTGCCGAGGGCCTCATTCCGGTGATGTCGACTATTGGGGCCGACTCTTCTGGACAGGCGTACAACATAAATGCTGACACTGTCGCGGGCGCCGTTGCGCAGGCTATGAATGCGGAAAAAGTGGTGTACCTAACCGATGTCGAAGGCCTTTATGGCGATGTAACCGACGAAGGCTCGTTGATCCGGCAAATCAGTGCCGATGAACTTAACTCCAAGATTCAAACGGCAGAAATAACCGATGGGATGATCCCAAAAGCTGAAGCCTGCGTTAGGGCAGTAAAAAATGGGGTTACTAGCGCGCATCTAGTCGACGGACGAATCCCGCATGTTGCCCTACTAGAAATTTTCACCGATGCCGGCATCGGGACAATGGTCAGCGACTGACCGACGTAAATAGCACCGCCATTCAATAAGGAAGATCAGATGAATACTTCAACTGTCGCCGCAGATAAACCAGATTCGTACCCTCTAATGCCGACGTATGGACAGCCACCTGTCCAATTCGTCCGAGGATCCGGTACAGAGCTTTTCGATCGCGATGGCAATAGGTATTTGGATTTTCTATGTGGGCTAGCCGTTACTTCTTTGGGGCATGCCCACCCAGCCGTGGCCGAAGCCATCGCCGAGCAAGCGCGCACTCTTCTCCATGTTTCGAATCTTTACGAAACGGTTCCGGGCCTAGAAGTCGCGGAAACTATCGACCGTCTCCAAGGAGGTGGCGGTCAAGTTTTCTTTTGCAATAGCGGCGCCGAGTCACTTGAGGGGGCCATAAAATTAGCCCGAAGAAACGGTGGACATGGAAAACATGTCGTAGTTAGCGCCCTCCGGTCCTTTCATGGAAGAACCCTCGCCACTCTCCACGCGACGGGCCAAGTCGAGAAACACGAAACTTTTCAGCCTTTACCTGAAGGTTTCCGACATGTGCCGTATAACGATTTCGAAGCCTTAGAGGCAGCTATTGACCCGACGTGTGCAGCAGTTTTACTAGAGGTTGTGCAAGGAGAAGGTGGTGTCAACGTCGGGGACGGCGAATACCTAAAAAGGGTCCGTGATCTGTGTGACGAGCGTCAGATGCTCTTGATGTTTGATGAAGTACAAACTGGATTTGCTCGAACCGGAGAGTGGTTTGCTTGGCAGCACCACTTTGACTCGACGGGTGCAGTACGGCCCGACGTAGTGACTATGGCAAAGGCTCTAGGCAATGGGGTCCCTATCGGTGCAATTTGGGCGAAACGAGAGATAGCGGCTGCGTTTCAACCAGGGGATCACGCTACGACCTATGGCGGCCAGCCATTAGCTACCTCGGCGGCGCGTGCTGTGTTGCGCGTCATGGAATCGATAGATGCGCCGGCGCTCGCTCGCGCAGCGGGAGAAGAACTGATGGGCAAGCTTCTGGCCGTCCCCAACGTTCTAGACACGAGAGGCCTGGGATTGCTAGTGGCCGCGGAGATCGACACCGAAACGGTGGGTCTGACCGGGCCTGAAATTGCTCTTGCTTGTCTAAAGGAAGGTTTAGTGGTGAACGGTATAAGTCCTACAGCAATCCGTTTGGCACCGCCATTAACCGTTTCGTCCGAAGAAATTGACGAGGCAATGGTGAAACTATCCAAAGTATTAGAGGGTAGCTAATGCGACATTTCCTCGAAGTCGATGACCTAACGGTTCAAGAACTGAAGCTAGTTCTAGAGCTTGCTACTGCGACTAACCCGCCGAAGTCGCTAGACGGACAAGGCGTAGCGCTGATTTTCGAAAAACCTTCCGGAAGAACCAGAAATTCAATGGAGATGGCTGTTGTCCAGCTCGGCGGACACCCGATGTATATCAAGCCAGAAGAACTAGGCATTGATAGTCGCGAAACGGCAGAGGATGTCGTAAGGGTCATGGCTGGTTACCACACCGTCTTAGCGGCCAGAGTTTTTGACCATGGACGCCTTGAACGGATGGCTGCGACGAACTCTATGCCAATCGTGAATTTACTCTCAGACCTAGCTCACCCAATGCAAGCGTTAGCTGATTTGCTGACTATCGAGCAGGAAATTGGTTTAAGCAAAGTCAACAAAGTCGCTTATGTGGGCGATTCCAACAATGTATGGAGGTCTTTGGCAATTGGCTGCTCGATGCTAGGCATAGATACAAGCGTGGCATCACCTGCCGGACATGGCCCCAACTCGGTTGACCTAGAACGAATCCTGGCGGGAGGTGGCTCGATTCAAGTGACAGACGATCCTCATGAGGCTGTCCAAGAAGCTGACGTGGTTTACACCGATGTTTGGACATCAATGGGTCAAGAAGAGGAGATGTCGCAACGACTTGATGCTTTTGGCAGGTTTACGGTCAATTCAGCTTTAATGGCGGGCGCAAATGCAGGAAGCATCTTCATGCATTGCCTGCCCGCACATCGTGGACAAGAAGTTACAGATGATGTGATTGAGAGTCCCCAGAGCAAAGTATTTGTCCAGGCGCATAATCGGATGCACAGTGCCAGAGGACTGTTGTCGTGGATTGTCGGCGAGGTGTCGCAGCATGGCTAGTAAATCTCAACGGCAGCATGCGATCGAACGGCTGTTAGCCGAACGTTCTGTCGGCGACCATAGTGAATTGGTCGAACTCCTCGCTTTAGATGGGATTGAGGCCTCACAGGCGAGTGTGAGTCGTGACCTCGATGAACTTGGAGCGGTCAAATTACGGGCAGGTGGTCAAACTGTTTATGCCATACCTGAGATCGCAACTCAGCGAGCCGTGCCTTTGGAAACTTTGAGACGTGTATGTGGTGACTGGGTGGTGGGGGCCGAACATTCCCATAACTTGGTTGTTCTCACAACACCCCCAGGTTCGGCTCACGTAGTGGCATCGGCGATCGATAGAAGTGACAGTTCCGACGTCATAGGCACAGTTGCTGGAGACGACACCATCTTGGTCGTCGCTGCCTCACACACAAGTGGTGAGGCTGTGGCTGAACATTTTCGCGAATTAGCAGGACTCTGAGATCTGTATCTCTACTTACCCCCCCCAACTTCACTTAGGACTTTCTTATGGCTGATGGAAAAACGCTTTGGCATGGACGTTTCGAAGGCGACGCTAGCCAAGCTCTGCGCGAACTAAACGACTCTCTACCTTTCGATAGGCGGATGTACCGAGAGGACATAGCCGGCTCTCGGGCTCATGTTGAGATGCTTGGTGACGTTGGGTTACTAGAAGCTGATGAACTGCGGGACATCCTTGAAGCTCTTGACGTTGTCGAAGCTGAAATAACGGAGGGAACCTTCGAGTGGGCTGAAGATGATGAAGACATACACACGGCGGTAGAGAGGCGAGCGACCGAGATAACTCCTTCGGCTGCGAAAATTCACACAGGTAGGAGTCGTAATGACCAGGTAGCGAATGACGTTCGTTTAGTGACGTTGAGTGAGATTGATTCTCTAGTTGGTGTGCTGGGCGCGTTAATCGACTGTTTGCTGCGGAGAGCAGAAAATGCGCACGAGAACGGTTGGTATCTTCCCGGCTATACGCACTTGCAACGAGCTCAACCTGTCGGGCTAGCGCATCATTTAGCGGCCTACTGCTGGATGTTGATGAGAGATATTGACAGGCTTCAAGAAACGCGCAGGAGAGCTGATGTTTCAGTGCTTGGAGCAGGAGCGCTTGCTGGCTCAGCGCTGCCGATCGACCCACATTTAGTAGCAGAAAAACTCGGCTTCAGTTCGGTCTTCAACAACTCTTTGGACGCAGTGTCTGATCGAGATTTTGTAGCAGACTTGCTTTATTCCTTGAGTGTTGTTGGGGTTCATTTGTCAAGGTTGGGGGAGGAGATCTGCTTGTGGGCTTCTTCTGAGTTCAATTTTGTTGAATTGGATGATGCTTTTTCGACCGGTTCCTCAATGATGCCGCAGAAGAAAAATCCTGACATAGCTGAATTAGCTCGTGGGAAAGCTGGCCGTCTTTTAGGAAACTTGACGGGCTTCTTAGCCACCCAAAAGGGCTTGCCGCTGACCTATAACAAGGATTTGCAAGAGGATAAAGAACCTCTGTTTGACAGTTGCGACACAGTTCGACTTACCGCTGTCGCTTTAACGGGAATGATTGAGACGCTGAAATTTAATTCAACCTCAATGAAGGACAGTGCAGATTCGCCCTACGCAGCGGCCACCGATTTAGCGGACTTTCTCGTTGAGAAGGGTGTGCCGTTCCGAATGGCACACTCAGTTATTGCTGGACTAGTTCGAGAGTCATTAGAGAACGGCGATGATCTGGTGTCTTTGGTCGCAGCTCACGAAGATCTTGGTCCAGATGCTGCCGAACTCCTTGCTCCAGGCGTTGGTTCTCGACGAGATAGCCACGGTGGGGCTGGGCCTGAAGCTGTTCTGAGTCAACTAAAGGCGCTTCGAGAGCTAGTAGGCAACCTTCAGTGACGGGAGGACCTCGATGGAACGAAGCAGAGGATTCCTTTCTTCCCACTCGTGGCCATCTATCTGCGGCGCTCAGCATCGTTCGAGACTTCCAGCCGCTAGAAGACATTCAGGCTGAGGCTCAGCGGAAAGTATTGGAGTTCGCGACCCAATACCCAGATGCCTTATACCGGTCCTGCCTGGAAGGCCATTTCACTGGATCTAGTTGGGTGGTGGACCACGAGGCAATGCATGGTCTCATTCTTCTCCATTCAAAGGTAAACCGCTGGCTTCAGCCGGGAGGCCATGCCGATGGCGATGGCCTTCTCCAAATGGTGGCTCTTCGAGAGGCAACTGAAGAGACAGGGATAGATGGGCTGAAGGTGTGGGATGACCCAATTGATATAGATGTGCACGTGATTGAGAAGCGTTCGTCTTCAGAACCGGCTCATTTGCACCTTGATGTCAGATATTTGGTTAAGGCCCCCAAAGGCGCCGTCTTCCGTGGCAATCATGAGTCGAAGGCCCTCAAATGGATTGAGAAAGACGATCTTGAAAGTGTGGCTCTTTCATTAGACGAGAGCACCAAACGTCTGGCTCGGTGTGGATTCGCGCTTGCTGAACGGCTTCTTACGTAAAGCTCTTGTAGCTTCTTTTCAATGCGCTACTTGGTGATCCAAATGGAGAACCTGCTCTTACTCGCCCTCGGCTTCATAGCTGGTTGGTTAGTTGTGACAATTATCTCACCGCGTGTGGTGGTTGCATCTTTGCCAGCTTGGTTAGTCTCTGCAGCAGTGGCGACAGCGCTGCTAGCTCTTGGTGGCCGTTTAGTTTTCGACGGCACATTCCAGGCATTTGGCATCGGGCTCATGGCGTCCAGTTTTTCGTCAGCGACACTGTTGGTCTATGAGGTTGTTCGTTGATTGCTCAAGGTAGGTTGTAAGTCGTGCGGTCTGGTCCTCTTGTTTGGGTTTCGTTAGTCGTTGCTGCCCTTATCGTTCTGTGGGGCATAGCTTCAGTTTTTGTTATACCGCGCGCCAGATGGCAAGAGCTCGAAAGACGTCAAAGTAATTGGGTATTAATGATGTTCTTGTTTGGCCCACTTGCTGTTCTGCTTTTTTATGGCACGGTTAGACAGCATCTACTTTGGCCCGAACGCTACGAAAACGTTGATGGTGTAGCGCCGGCAGACCGTTAAGAATTAAAAGAATTTCCCATAGAGCCGTACTCCTTGGCACACTGTCGTTGTGGATATTCTTTCCGACCTTGAGGCTCGAGGCCTCATTCAGGACACTACGGACCGCGAGGCACTTGCCGGTCGACTAGCGGAAGGTCCAGTTACTTTGTACTGCGGGTTTGATCCGACTGCAGACAGTTTGCACGTCGGGAACCTTATTGGTCTGTTGACTCTAAGACGCTTCCAGCTAGCTGGGCATTTGCCGATAAGTCTTGCTGGGGGAGCGACAGGAATGGTGGGCGATCCCAGCGGTCGTGATGCAGAGAGAAACCTTCTCGACGACGAGGGTTTAGCTAGAAATCTTGAAGGAATATTGCCGCAACTTAGGAAGTTCCTCGAGTTTGAGGGCGAATCAGCAGCGAAGCTGTTAGATAACCGCGCTTGGACGGTGGGTATCGGAATTCTAGATTTTCTTCGAGACATCGGTAAACACGTGACGGTGAACCAGATGATCGCTAAAGATTCCGTTAAAAGCCGAATGTCTGAAGGGGATGGGATCTCCTACACCGAATTCAGCTACATGATGTTGCAGGGATACGACTACTTATGGTTGGCAGATAACGAAAACTGTCAGCTTCAGGTTGGAGGCTCGGATCAATGGGGCAACATCGTGTTGGGTGTTGACTTGATTCGACGAAAACTCGGACAGTCGGCTCATGCTCTTACGTGGCCCTTACTCACCAAGCCTGACGGATCTAAATATGGAAAGACAGCTGGCGGTGAGACCATCTGGTTAAGTCCAGAGAAGATGAGCCCGTACCGCTTTTATCAGGCGTGGATTAGCGTCGACGACTCAGAAGTCAGAAAACTCCTTCTTCAGTTGACCTTCTTGTCTCTCGCAGATATTGAAGCGTTGGTGTCGGAACATGAAGCCAATCCTCAGCTGCGGTTGGGTCAACGCACTTTGGCCAATGAACTTACTGGAATAGTTCATGGTCAAACTGCTGCCGCATCTGCCGCCGAAGCCTCAGCGGTTTTGTTCGACCCGGATATGGATGTAGCGGCTGTTTCTGAAGCAGCATTGGAGTTCATAAGCGGCGAAGTCCCCTCCACTTCTCTACAAGAGCTAGGTAATGGAGTCATTGACCTTTTGGTCGAAAGTGGGCTTTGTCAGAGTCGTAAAGATGCCAAGAGGGCGATAAATGAGGGTGGCATTTATTTGAATGGGCAACGTGTCGGTGAAGCCGATTTTGTGCCGTCAAGTAGCGAGCTTTTGCACGACAAGTATGTCTTATTGAGGCGTGGAAAGAAGCTTTGGCATCTATTGATCGTCGATTGAATTAAAAATGTCAATATTTCCCAAAAATTACTATTTTTAACCATTGAAAGATTTTTATTTAATAATTAAAAGAAGATATAGATATTGAAAAGCATCCTCAAATTTAATTTAAATGT
>CAJWBN010000070.1 GCA_913020735.1 uncultured Acidimicrobiaceae bacterium | reverse complement strand
CCATTTGCTGTGTTCCGCGGATTTAACGCCTTGGTGATCATCATCATGGCTGTACTTCAATTAACAGCACTTTATTCCTAAAGACTTTGACCTTCCCAATGGCCGCGTCTTATCGCGGTCATTGGGAAGCTCAAGCTTCAAATTTCGTTGTTGTCCACCAATGTGATGTAAATCACTGACGATAGAGGAATGATTTGCACACCCTCGAACAAGCCAATGACTCTTTTTACAAACTGTTCGAAACTGCGGACATCGACGGAATGAGCGCCCTTTGGGCTAATACAGACGAGGCCTGGTGCACTCACCCCGGTTGGCCCACAATCTTTGGATGGGAAAAGATTCGTGTCTCGTTTGAACAGATTTTTTCGGGACCCGAATTGCCACAATTTCTGACCTCGAATATTCGATTTCATGGTGATGAACAAACCGCATGGGTCTTCGTCGAAGAGAACCTTTTAGGCTCTTCTCTCTCCGCAGTTGCCGCGGTAAACGTATTTAAAAATCATCAGGGTGTCTGGAATATGGTCGGCCACCAAGCAGCTCCACTCATCCCAGACCTGGACCTCAGCGCCGACTAGCCCAATCAGCTATTCGGGATCTGAAATCCTCCACCACAATTCTTGCATCCCATCTTCCCATCGGACCCCACAAGTTCTTTATCCCCGCAATAAGGGCAGAATTTTGCTTTTCGATCCAATGAGCGCGAACTGACACTTGCGGCCCGGCGAGAACCCATGAAATCAATTACGACAAGCAACGAACATGCTGTTTGACCTACCCCCATCAGGGCAAGAACTGTTCCCGGCATTAAGCCGACTTCAAACCATATGAGGACCAGCACATAACAGCTATGACCAAGCGCTCCAACCCAACAAACCAACCGCAAACGAACACGATCCGCTATCACCGAAATCACGGCGCAATAGGTGACAGCCACGGCAACGACGGCCATCGAACCAACAGGTCGAGCAAAAACGTCAGGCGGCTGGAAGCCCCACACAAGGGTTACAACGACTAGGCCAACAACAGTCGAGCAAGCTGATCCGACCGGCCAAACGTATCTGAGTTCTGACCTAAATCTTCCTTGCTCTATAGCAACCAAACTGGCTGCAGTGAGAACTAACAAAAGGCTAGTTCCATGTATCTGAGCTACGAAATCACCGTTACGACCGATCACAATCCCTATTGCGGCTAGGCCGGCATTGACAATCACGATCCATTTGAGAACGCGTTTGAGCTTTGATTTATCGGGCTTCAAGATCCGAGCCATAGAACCCACAGGTTGATCTCCCGTTACGTCATCCCTTGAAAGCACGGTAACGGGTCAGGGCATCTCCACGGGGCCATGTCATCAACTCTCCATTGTTTTGGAAGATTTATCGCGAAACTTGCACAATGTTGACATTTAGTACTAAATTAACTATTGAGAGGTCCCCCAAAACCTCTTCCAAGCCTCCGGGTCAGCCTCTGAGAATTAAATTCCGTAGCTGTCCCGGGGGCTGCCCCCCTCTTCAGAGCGCCTATGTTGATAGCAATCTGGTCCATCACTTCAAAAGAGAACCTTGGTAGCGCGTTGTGTCACTGATCCCCATGCCCATGGCACATAGACAAAGAGATCGATCTTGTCTGCGGTTTGTGATCATCGGTCTGACTCTTCCCTTTATCGGCCTTAGCGCCTGTGCTCAAGTGGCGAGCGAGTCAACAGCACAAAGTGAACCGGAACAGAGTGTTCCGACCTCCAGCACTACAACAACAATCGTTTCGAGCAGATCGAGCTGCGAAAACGATCTAAGAGGTGACCTACAAGCAAAAATCTTCTCTCAAATAGAGGCATTGAGTCGTGGCGCTTTTGAGGAGGCCAGGAAGTTCGCGTCGCCCTCATTTAGGGAAAATGTCGGCCTCTCAGAATTTCAGTCCATGATTCAGTCTGGTTTCCCGTTTTTGTTGACTGGTGAGCCAGCTGCGTTTGGTCGATGTCGGTTGGTGGATGGTACCGCGACAGTAGAAGTCCGATTCGGCGAGAACACCCCAGTAACTCTTATCTACTTCTTGATTTGGTCGGATAACGAATGGTGGATCGATGCTGCTTCTCCAGCGCTTGACTCGATCACCGACAAGGCCGAATCATCATGAGCCTTCAAGAACGATTAACAGCAAGCGTGGTTCGTCTGTTTTCAGAAGGCGAACAACCCCTATCGCAAACACACCTCTATCCGGGTGATCCCGGCCTTTTTGGGCCAGGGAGCGTTAGTTGGAAAGTGATGGGTGATGTTTCTAGTTTCGTCGGAGGAGTCAGAGCCTTGCTCCTTCAGGCGCTGCACCCTGAAGTGGCTGCGGGAGTCGCTGACCATTCTCAATACGAAACAGATCCGCTCGGTCGACTCAACCGGACCTCTCTGTTTGTGACCACCGCCAACTACGGGTCTATGCCAGAAGTCCAAGCTGCTGTTCAAATAGTTCGACAAGCACACAAACCCGTATCAGGAACCTCAGAACGCGGAGTTCGTTATGCAGCAAGCCAACCTCAACTTGGTGCTTGGGTGCACAACACTTTGACAGATTCCTTCTTAGAGGCGTATCAAACTTTTGGCCATGGCCTTCAAAGCGAAGAGGCTGATCAATTTGTTCAAGAACAATCTAAAATTGGTGAACTTTTAGGAGTCACCGAGTTGCCACTAACCGCAGGCGACCTTCGAGCATGGGTTACAGAACATCCTTCCCTCGGAGATTCCAGAGCCCTTCGTGAAGCATGGGACTTTCTGCGCAACCCGCCACTCCAACCCGGCCAATTATTGGGATACAAAGTGGTACGAGCCGCGGCTGTTGCGACACTCCCACCGGAGTTATCTCAACTCGCTAATACGTCTTCTAGAAAGGGCGCTCTGTTCGGCGGACGTTGCATCATTTCTTCCTTGCGATGGGCGATGAAACACAGTCCAGCATGGAAAGCAGCTCTTGACCGGTGCGGAGTCAGTTACGACACCACTAAGTTTCGATCTTTCGAGGATCCCCCTTCAATCACTGACCAGTAAACAATCGGATGCTTTCAACAATGTCTGATTACGTTGCTTAGCTATCGGAAAGGCCAGGAAAGGCTTCGTTTAACTCAGCAACGATCCAATCGCTGACCACGCAGACCTGATCAAAAAACGGCAAATGAGTACTCATCATTTCTGTGAAGCGAAGACCGCTGACTAATAACTGGGCATCGAGGCGAGACATAGGAATTCCTCGTTCGGTAGCAGTCATCGAAGCCCACTCTTCACTATTCCAAGCCAGAGATAGTCGCTGGTCAAGGGCGTCAAGGCGTCCATTGGAATCTTCGATTTCGTGGTCCGTCAAAATTCCTAAAATTTGCCGAAGAGCGGCAGCTCCTTCAATGGGTAACGTCATGGTCTGTCCCGGAGACTCGTCCGACATACAACTCTTTTCTCGAGGGGCTGTACAGCAAGCTAGACGTTCTTAGCTTTTCGCCTCAAGCCACTGCTTCGTTCGCAGAACTCAAAACCGAATCGGGGAGCTTTTCTGGCGATAGCTAGACGAAACAGCCCATATCAACTGGACGGCTTCCTCATGAGACATGGCATCACGTTTCTCAAAGATCTCGATCTTTTTCTTAGCGTCTGCCAAAGAGTCAACTCCGTCCACACCGAAATTATAAATGCCGCTGCAGCGATCTATGGCAAGTTGGCCAGTCTCCAATAAGAAATCTGCTATCTGAATTGGTTAAGCATGGGTAGCCTGCGATGACACAAAAGCTTCCTTAGGGCTTCAAAATCTTAAGGAGTCATCTATCCGCCCCCGTAGCTCAGGGGATAGAGCGTCGGTTTCCTAAACCGTGCGTCGCAGGTTCGAGTCCTGCCGGGGGCGCTACAACTAGATATTCACTCAACTTCGAACGCCGTCACCCCACAAGATGTACATCGCTACGAGGGGTGTGTCTCCAGCTTCAACGGTGTGAAAATCAGATGGATGGTTATACAAAGTCATATTCGGTTGCATTTCCACCAGGTCTTCTGCTCCGCCAAAACGCCAACGCGCTGTTCCCGAAATAGTGAGGTAAAGCTCCTGAGGCGGATGGTTGTGCAGAGGGTAAGTGCATCCTTGATCGATATACATGAAGCCGGCCTCAATCCCAGGCAAGTCGAATGCATCGGACAAGACGCACAAAGCGCGGTCTTGGCCTTCGTCATCCCACCGGTGGGACGGTATCCATCTGAGAGAAGGCGCTAGTTCAGCAAATTTCAGGGCTCGTTGGGAGTTTGCAACTCGATCTATGTTCCGCAGCACGGGCAGCATTTGAGGCTCGTATGAAATTGCGGCTGCTGTTTCGATTGCCATCCGGAATCTGTGAGCACCTTCACGTATTTCATGCCGGGCTGCTAACTCGATGGCAGAGTCAGCCGCGTCTGTGAGCCAACTTCTAAGCACGTCATGAGTACTCATCTAGCTGGGCTTTCGAACGATCGGAATCCCAGTAACAGTGCGAGTGAAAGCAGAAAAACTGATCCTGCCATCCACGGGATCGAAATGAATCCGAACTTCTCGATGTAGGTGACAGAACAGGGTGTGCTGAGGCTGCACGAATTCGAGTCAGATAACGAGGGGACTTGTTGCAACAGGTAGTGCCATGTTGAAGCCGCTAAGCCCAAGAGTGCTATCGGCGTTGCATACCGTCGCACGAAACGGTCGCCGGTGATCCAGCTGATTACTAACACCAATGCCAACGGATACATTGCTGTTCGTTGAATCCAGCACCATCTACATGGGGTTAAATCTCCTATTTCTGACAGGTATAGAGATCCGAGGCTTGCTGCAACAGTTACGAGGGTGGCTACTTGTTGTGCCCGCACCTCATAAGTTCTGCCGGAATCAGATTTGGTGACCTTGTGTCGAATTATTAAAACGATGAGGAAGAGCGTGGCTCCGTTGACCAACAATGTCAGCCACCCAAATACTGAAAGAACAGTCGCTACCGCCATAACTCCAATGTGCGTCACCTGAGCTCAGATTGCGAATAAAAGTGTCAATCAGCTTTGGGTCTGCTTGGGTGCCTTTCCTATCGTTATCCACATAGCTAACGCTCCTGCCGTGGAAGCAATTAGGAAGAATCCTAAGATTCGGTCGTAGTAAGGCAATGCTTCGACACCCGAATTTACGGTGAGTAGAGCAAACACAGCTGCGGTACCAATTGCGGCAGCCGCGTAGCGCAGAGTGCTGAACAGACCATTGGTCTCACCGAAGTATTTCTCTTCAACCCACTCAAGTGCGACACCGTTGAGAAGCGGAATACTCATTCCCCAGCCAAGTCCGTACAGCATGATTCCAGGCGCAAAATCTGACCAGAAGTTGATATCGGCGCCAAGTTGAGTGAAATGCCAGCTAACTGCGAATACTTGGAGCGCTGTTCCCAAACGACATAAACCAACCGAACCGATTCGGTCCGCTAGTCGACTAAACGTCAATGTGGAAAATCCAGCCGCTATGGGTCCCAAAGTAACTCCCATGCCCACTTGCAGTGTTGTGAAATTCCAGACGTTTTTCATGAACAGCGGCCACACAATCCATATTGATTGCGAGGTGATTCCGACAAGAAAATTCACTGTGTTGGCGACCATGACCCCACGCCTTCTCAATAAGTGAAGGTTGAGGAGGGGTTCTGGGTGTCTAAATGAGTTAGTTATGAACAAGACAGAAGACATAACCCCAACTGCTGCTACTACCGCAGTGAGAAGCGACGTGTAACCCCAGATTCGGCCTTGCATGATGGCTGTCACAGCAGCAGCTATAGCTATCGTCCCAGCGGCTGCCCCAACCAAGTCAAGTCGTTGCTGCTTAGGCGGTGTGGGTAGCTCTTTAAGCACCGACTGACCAGCCCAAAACATCAGCAACGCTGCAGGTGCGCTGACGAGATAAACAATCCGCCAACCAGAGCTAGCGAGGATGAGTGCCGCAACTCCTGGGGCTACCCCCG
The DNA here is from genome assembly GCA_913020735.1 of uncultured Acidimicrobiaceae bacterium. Lineage (GTDB taxonomy): Bacteria > Actinomycetota > Acidimicrobiia > Acidimicrobiales > Poriferisodalaceae > MedAcidi-G3. Next base: position 6,448 of record CAJWBN010000070.1, on the reverse strand, counting down.
CTCCAAGCGGTCCCGCCGCAGACCACAGTCCCACCGCTGTGGTGCGCCTCGATTCTGGGAATAGCGGCAACACCAACGCTAAAGACGAAGGCAAGATCGCAGCACCAGCAAATGCTTGGAGAACTCGACTCAGGTTAAGCGTGATGACAGTTCCCGCGGTAGCGGAAAACACAGCTGATAGCGCGAAAACCAACAGACCCAGTTGGAAGATACGTTTTCGACCTATCCGATCTGCCAAACGCCCAGCCAAAGGTAAGAAGGCTGCGGTTCCTATAAAGAATCCTGCGACACCCCAACCCACATCAGCCGCTGTTGCACCAACAAATCCTGCCTGGATGTCATCAAGGGCAATATTTGTTGCGGTGCTATTGAATCCGACAAGCACGGTTGCAAGCGATGCGACCCATAGGGCTCTCCATGCGCGCGGCGAGACAGCCTCGAGAGGTGCTCGACCGTTAACCGGCTCGGCAGTACCCGCGGCAGCAGAAGTTCCTTCAACTGGGAGGATTTCGCGCACTGTGGAAAGTACGACAGGTATCTGTCGACGCACTAAAAAAAGCCTACGTCCTTGGACATCTGAATCTCCGACAAAATCAAAAATCGTTTAGAAGAATTTCACTGGCGCGCTTCATTCGGTGTCCCACCCCACTGTCAACGTGAGGCATGGCTTCTCATCAACCCCAAGCTTTGGTTTCAACAACAGATCAACAACGCCCTGTTCTGAACCGCGACCTAGGTCGCTTCTGGATTCTGATGTGTCGGCAAGCACTTACCGAAACCAACGACCAGTGGGATATCGAAATATGAACATCTTTTTTCTTTCACTAGCGGTGTCTGTGACCTTTGGCTTATGGGAGTTATGCACCGGCAAGCACTCCCAACATCCCGCAATGAATCATCCATCTAAAGGACACCATCGCTCAAAGCACGGTCGCCTACTACACAAAACCTAAACGGGCGGCAGCGAAGTTAATTCCGGTGGTCTGACCCTTCCCAGTCCTCTATCGAATAGCGAATGACAGCACCATCGAACGCGGCCAGATTTAGCGGTCAAGTGTTAGTGATCGTCAAGTCCTGGAGCCCTGTCAACGGTGATCACCGTGATAATCAGGTCCTCTGCATTGCTGTAGATGGGGTCGTAAGGGACAGTCGGGGTGACACTGACCAGCACCTGGGTGGTTTGATCTCCGTCGTCAATGTCGTCTTGGGGAGCTCGCCAGTTAGGACCGAACATCTCATAGTTGCTAGCAGTTACCTCAACCTCGACTACTGCCTGGTCGCTCAACGCAACTTCGGTCGGGTCTAACGCTTCGAATCGAACGGTCACGGGCCACTCGGGGACATGGGTCAACGAAAACGGTAAGAAGTCGTAACCTCCACCCTCAACGTAGGTGATAGTTGAAACCACAGACTCCAACTCTCCCTCGACCCACACAATGTCATCGTAACCGGCGTGTTCGAATGGAACAGTCGAAGAAGTGGCGAACTCAGTGTCCTCACACCGAACCCAAACACCGTCGATGAGCACTTCACCTGGTCGTCCATAGTTGTGACCTGAACATGCCCCATAGCCACCGGTCTGGGAGTGGGAGGTTTTGTTAGCAGGGTCGCGAGTGGTGCCAGACGCAGACGGGGTGACGTCTCTAGAGCAGCCAGCAGCCAGAACTGCAAACGCCACAAGACCTAGGAATCCCATTGCTGCTATCTGTGCGACTCTCATGATCCAGAGAGACCACAAGCTAGTGACTGGTAACGGCTGAGATGTTGATCGCATGACTCTCATGACTTCTCCATACAGTTGCTTCACCAGCAACGTATAAACGATGGTCTCGCCGCCATATGGGGCGATCGCGTGTATGGGACTAACCCAAACGCACTATTTCACCGCTATCACATCTCCTCTGAAGAAGAATCTGCACCCATCACCGCTACCTGGCAGTTAGTTCAATGAGGACCAGAGTTCTCTAGTTGCAGATATGCGCTCGGCAATATCTGCTCGCAACGAAACGTAGTTTTCCGACAGCTGCGCTTCTTCAATATCGGTCAATGTTTCCCAGAAACCATCCATGACGGCGTTGAGGTCATGGTGAGTTGCCGCCGAGAGGTCGGGTTCCATCACTACCAATCGAAGCTCTCCAGCGCTATCCAACAATCGATCATGACTTTCTTCGGGGAGGTCGATCGTTTCTAACAAGTTGGCGAACATGAGCATCGCAGAAAGATGATTTCGGATCTCGTGCACCAGAGTTGACCGCGGGTCCTCCACAAACTCAACCTAGCCGCACATCGATAACAGCCCTTGTAACTACTAGTTCATTTGCGTTACATAACTACCTACGAATGGGCTATATCTCGTGAATTACGGGCTTCTTACAGTTAGCCACATGTTCAAACTGTCGAAGCCCACAATCTTTCTGACAACACTGTTTACCGCCAGCTTGTTGGCGACGATCATTGTGATTCTGTTCTTCACAACAATGTTCGAATCACGTACCTTCCAGGCTCAATATTCTAAACGTGACGCCAAATCTGCTCCCGTAGCGCTCCTCACAGGTCCACAATCCAGCCAAGACGACGTCTACACCCAAGCACTCAACGAAGCAGCAGCAGACTTCCCCCCAGCTCTTCGCGTAGCTCTGACCGACATCAAAATCGTTAACGGCTGCCACCCATATTTCCTAGAAACCAACAACTCCTGTCCGTGGGGTGCTTACGACAGTTACGGATGGACAGCAGATGGTTCCTATGACCGTCGCCTGCAAGACACCGTTTGGGTTTCATCTGAAGCAATCGCCTCAGGAGCTGGCATCGACGTACTCCTACATGAATTAAGTCATGCTCTCGTCGACCAAGTCCTGGCGAACTGCGCAGCTCCACCCACCTCTATCTCATATAAACAACTCCTCGTCGACGCCGTAGCAGACCTCGGCATCGACGAACCTGCAACCGAAGTCCTGGCCGACTTACTTGCACTGTATTTCGGTAAATACTTCTTCGACTGGGACATCTCCACGATGCACACCTCCTACATCGACATAGAAGAAATCCCGTATCGAGTGAACACTCTGATGGGCGCCGCAGTTCACCGCTGCGTAACACTGGTCTTCTAAATCTCACCATCGTTTCCACCATGGGCAGAGAACAACTCTACGAGACCTGTCTCAGCCAACCCGAAACCACTCAGGGGCATCGCTGAAAGCTGAATTCGGATCTCGTTTACAAGAGTTGAACCGGGGTCCTCCAGAACCTGAACCTACGCGCCGACAGATAACGGCACCTACTACCAATAGTGCTTTTGCACTAGGCAGTTATGCACGAATGAGCCATATCTCGTGAATCAGACGTTTCTTATGGTTGAGTCCATGCTGAAACTATCGAAGTTAGTACCGCTCCTAACCGCAGTATCCATCACCGCTTTGTTGGCGATGGTCTTAGTGGTGCGCATAGGGCATGCAGAACCTAAACCTATCGATGCTCTGGCTGCCGGAAGGATCAACTACTCAACGCTTCGCGATGCAACCTCGGGACATGCAACAATCGATGGTCGATACCAAGAACACGTGCTCGCAGTAGCCAACACAATCCCGGCCAGACTTCAACCCGCTCTGAAGGGCACCGATTTCATTAACGGTTGTCATCCCTGGTCAACCAAACAGCTAGGCGATTGTGCTTACGGAACCTACGACCCTGAAGGCTGGGATCACGACGATACACATGGACACCAGTGGGCTAACTCAATCTGGATTTCCTCTCAGGCAGTACGCGCAGGCACGGCTTCAGACGTAGTTCTTCATGAGGTCGGCCACGCCGTCGTACACAACCTGTTTTCGGACTGTTATTTCCCCCAACAAGCAGAGACTTCTGTGAAAAATCTGCTTATGCAATCTTTTGCTCATCCTCAAGCAGACCCAGCTGAACTATTAGCTGATGCGTTCGTTATTGCTTTCAACACTCATTCTCGGGATCTACACACCCATTACTTCGATGACTTTAATTTCGAAGCATCAAAGGAAGTGATCTTGAAGATACGCGCCGCCGTTTGGCTCTGCTCCAAGTAACTGAATCAATTTGCAGGTTCATAACAGCACAAAGACACCTCTATCGTTGGTTAACAACCTTTGAGGATCTCGATGTTCGGTCGCAAAAAAAACAGACTCAACAACACCCAGTCAATTCTTCTGGTCGATGATGACAAAGGGCAACTTGACGTTTTTTCGACGTGGATGGCTGCCGTCAAACCAAACACTCACATACAAACGGCCAGCAGCGTTCAAGAAGCACTCAACCTCATTGACTCCCAGAGGTTCTCACTCATCATTTCTGATTACTCGATGCCTCACGCTGGCGCGGGACTCGACATATTTGAAGCCGCTATCCAAAGCGGAATTTCAAAATCAAATTTCATCATGATGTCGGGGACAACGGACAACCTGCCTGACGAAATACGCCTCGTCAGCAAAGGCGACCTTGTCGCACTTGAAACGGCAATTCAGCAGGCGCTGCCATGACCGACAAAGAAGAGGCCATATCGGAGAACTACGCAGAACAAAGTCGTCAGCTGGAACAGTTGTTAATTCAACGCCAAAAATGGTTAGGAGACGCGTCGCACGAACTTCGCGGGCCACTTAACGCTGCAGCAATGAGTTTGAACGTCGTCACTCGACGAGACGACCTTCCCGATGGGGTGCAGGCAACATTAAGAAACGCTGAACGCCATCTGCTTCAGATGTCCGACCTCGTCCGAGACATGTTCGACACCGCCAAACTAGAGAATGACGCCTTCGAATTAGCCATAACACCTGACGTACTCATGCACGAAATAGTGGAAGAAATTAACGCAGAGTTCGCCGCTAACCCTGATGTTCTCTCATTGCGTTCAATCCCTGATCACACCATCACAGCAACGTTAGATAGAGATCGAATCAGACAGGTGATCCGAAATGTGGTTTCAAACGCAGCGAAATACCGTCAAACAGGCAAACAGGCGACAATTGCGGTGCTCTTACACCGCGTAGACGACATTTATTTCGAAATCGTCGTCGATGACACCCCTAATGGTTTAGGAATGACGCAAACTGATTTGGAGGCTTTGAACTCAGGGCAGCCGTTCTGGAGAGCAGAAGCCGCTAAGGCAGTTGCAACTGGGACTGGGCTCGGAGTGCAGCTATCTCGAAAGCTGGTGGAGCGTTCCGGTGGAGAAATCTTTTACGAATCAGAATTCGGTGTCGGAACAACAGTGACCGTCCGTCTTCCTTATTCACCTATCGAAAACTCCTAGTCTGATTTTCTTTGTGACATAAGTCAGAGAAGCGTAGGTAATACGGGCCTTTGAACATATGATTTGACGGTTCTAACCCAAAGAGACATTTGTCTCGCCCGTTGCGAGAAGTGTTAATTGTTTGATGACGTCGACGACCACTAACTCAGTTCGCGAAGCACTTTTGGATGCTGCTCGAACTCTCATACGCGGGTCATCGATCTATGAACTCTCGATCGCCAAAATGGCAGCCGAAGCCGGGCTAGCTCGCCCTACGGCTTACCGCTATTTCTCTCATCCACGTGATGTCGTCAGCGCAATAGCGGAAGAAACCATTTACGAGATCCGCTCAATGATTCGCGACCGCGATTCTTCACAAAAACCGGCGGCCTACGCCAGAGCTGCCGTCAAAGTTTTTACTGCAGATTCAAGTGTTAACCGGCAGGTAATTCTGCACTCCTCAGTCCAAGCCCAGGATGGGAAATGGGTCGCTCAAGAAAACACACCAGAAAGTCTTTTTGTCGACTGGGGAATCGATCCACATGCTGCACGAACCTCGCTGACTTATTTCCGAGGTGCTATGTATTCGTGGGCTGCTGGGTTCTTCACTGATGAACAGTTCGCTGAAGAAACCGAGCGAGCTCTATCGATGCGAGCGACGCTATGAGGGTTCTCAGCAGGCTCCTCAGGGTTCTTCTCGCAACACTGATTTCTTTTATGTCGTTGGCTGTGATCGCTCAAACTCCGGCTGCTGCAGCTGATGAGCCATCGCCTGCGGATGAGCACGACTGCACGGATGCGGTCGAGCTGGAGGACGTCGAGTGAGGAGCTCAGGCGCGCCGCTGCGACGCCGCTGCCAGCGCTACCAAGGTACACTGTCTGACACGACTGAGAAGAGGTGTGATACAGTGACTTCGCGTGACGATTCAGCTACAGCACAGTGCACACGCGTGTGTATCTAAGCCGTACACGTGTGATCTCTGTCTTGTGTGTGTGTGTGCGTGCGTGCGTGCGTGCGTACAGCGTAGACCGTAGTCGCGTACAGTAGTGTGCGATCGAATGGAGAGAAAGAAGCCGGAAAGAGGCGGTCTGTATCTTCTACACATATCTACAGTATCGAGGCTCGACGTCTGTGTCGTGTGTGTGTGTGTGTGTGTGGTCTGGTGGCAATGGTTGCCCTGTACAGTGTAC
>CAJWBN010000069.1 GCA_913020735.1 uncultured Acidimicrobiaceae bacterium | reverse complement strand
CACGACGTTATTAACTAGGAATGGTTTTCTCCATCAAAGATTTCCGATACAGACGTGTCTTCGAACACTGACTCCAATGCATCAGCAAGAATACCTGCTGCACTCAATACCTCTAATTTGTCAAACCGTTTCGAGTCCGGAAGCGGGACGGTGTCAGTGATAATAACTCTGCTCAGAGCCGAGCTCTCCAAACGTTCAATAGCCGGGCCAGAAAAGACAGCGTGGGTAGTAGCACAAAGCACATCAGCAGCACCATGTGCAATCAACGTATCCACTGCTGCACATATCGTCCCAGCCGTGTCCACCATGTCATCAATGATCACGCAAGTTCGCTCATTAACGTCACCCATCACACCTAGCGCCTCCACCTCATTTGCAGCACTGAGCGAGCGTCGTTTGTAAATCGTTGCTACTTCACAATCAAGCTTTTTCGCATAACGTTCCGCTACTTTGACCCGACCCGTATCCGGCGAAACAATCACAGAGCCCTCAGGAATTACAGCGTCTAAATATTCAATCAGAACGGGGGCCGCTGTTAAATGGTCAACTGGCCCTTCAAAGAATCCTTGTATCTGGCCACTATGCAGATCGATACTCACCAGACGGTCGGCGCCGGCTTGCCTCAAAAGGTCCGAAATCAGGCGGGCAGTAATAGGTTCACGACCCTGAGCTTTTCTGTCTTGTCGCGCATAACCATAAAAAGGGGCGACGGCGGTTATGCGTTTTGCCGAAGCTCGCCGAGCAGCATCCACCATTATCAGGTGTTCCATGATCGCGTCGTTAACGCTCATGGCCTCTGTTGCTGCGTGAGTTTGGATGATGAAAACATCCCCGCCGCGCACGGACTCTTCGAATCGACACTTGATCTCGCCATTAGCAAAATCAATTAGCCCAGGATCGCCTAGCTCTATACCTAAATGCTGCGCTATTTCCTGGGCAAGCAAAGGATTTGCTCGGCCCGTAAATAAGTGCATCCGCTTTTTAGTTACTAGTTCCATCGCTTCTCCTGCTCTAAGAAGAGCTGTAGAACGGTTCTGTGACAGTAGCTGACACTGACTTGTCTTCTAGCGCTAAAACCACAAGAAGTGAAATTTAACAATGCTTTCCAGTCTTAGCTTCCGGCAGCCAATAATTTGAATCGACGAAACACCCATAACTTAGGTGGCCAACGAAGTCAGCAAAGTGACCCCCTACGCAGCTATTTCATCTTTGTTCGCGCTCTCAGCAAGATTTCGCATTCCACAAGCTGTTCTTGCGTGTTAACCCCACGCACTTCGTCAGGCTCGCCCACAACAACTCCTGTTACCAACTGTCCACTCTTGCTTAATATTTCAACCACGTCAGTGAGGTAATACTCGTTTTGAGAGTTCGAACTTTCGACTTCCGCGAGTGCTTGGGCAAGTAAGCGTGATTTAAAGCAATAAACAGACGTATTCACCTCATGAATAGCCAATTCAGCCGGTGCAGCATCCACATGTTCTACGACTCGTTCAATTCGACCGTGTTCATCTCTGAGGATCCGACCGTATCCCGACGGATCCTCGAACTCTGCTGTCAACAATGTGGCAGCGGCACCCGACTCCTCGTGGTGTTCTTGTAGCTGGCTCAAAGTCTTACGCGTGAGAAGCGGCATGTCCCCGGGTACGACCAACACATCGAAATCCAAATCCGATAAGTCACCGAGCCCGAATTGTTCGAGCCCAACTCTTGCTGCATCAGCAGTTCCACGCCTGACCGTTTGTTCAGCGAACTCCAAACGAATTGGATTATCGGACATCTGAAACAAGGTCTCAGAAACAAGTCTCGCTTGGCTTCCTACAACGACAACAATTACGTCAAGGTCAATTCCGTCAAGCGAGTTCAACACGCGCAAAGTCATAGGCACGCCATCAACTAAATGCAACGACTTTGGCTGGGCCGACAGCATTCGTGAGCCCTCACCAGCGGCCAGAACGATTGCCCTCATACGACCCCCGGGAATTGTCGATTCGCTAGGAAAGAATCTATTTTGGCTGCAAAGCACACAATTAAAATGAGTACGAAACAATCCGTTCGGGGAGGAGGGCTCGAACCTCCATTGTCGGGATCAAAACCCGATGTCCTGCCAATTGAACGATCCCCGACCGCAGAAGTGCCAAGGCACTTAGGTCGACAGCCACCAGCCTAACGACGAGAAGTGCGCGATGCCGGTCGGTTAGACCAACAATGTCATCGCTCATCACGTTGGCTCTGGGCCACAGTTCAGCTACCCTGCACTTCTTCATGGGATCTCTCGTTAAAAAGCGTCGTAAACGCATGCGTAAGAAGAAGCACAAGAAGATGCTTCGTCGCACCCGCTATCAACGCCGAAACAAATAGCTAGTTCTCGCTAGGTCAATTAGTCAGCCGCACGTTTTTTGGTGGCGCTGTGTTGGGGCAATGTCTTGACGTTTATTGAAGACACTCCACGATGCAGAAATGTTTCGTGCCGTCCCTCCACAAACCACGTTCCCCCGCTGCCGGCTAACCGAGCTTGTTTCCCCGTTGCCTTAGTGAGCGCATCTCGCCAATCCGCTAATTCAGGTTCTAAGGCGAGCGCAGCCGGCTCTAAATCATTGCCATGGTCACCGTGTGGGCCACCTAATTCGTCCCAGGTTCGATAAACCTCATTAGTCGAAATTCCAAAGGGCGGGATAAGGAGGGTAATTTCGCGTTCGAGGAACGGCAATGGCTCAAGTATCTCCCCTATTCCTTGAACACGAGCTCGCCCTCCATTTAGACAAAATCCGATATCCGCCCCGAGCTCGCTCGCAGCTAAGACGTCGTCAAAATTTGCCCATCGCAAAACCGCAGCTGCGTTGCTAGAGCCTCCACCAAGTCCGGCACCCGCCGGAATTCTTTTGTGGATAACCACATCCGCTGAGCGATGCACCAGATCTAGCGCACGGTTAACAAGATTATTTTGATCCGCAGGGATGTCGAATCCGGAATCCGATGATTGAACGGTCAAATTTGACCCATCTTTAATAAACATCTCATCACAAAGGTCGACTGACACCATTTCGGCGTCAATGAAGTGATAGCCATCAGAACGGCGACCCTCAACACTGAGTGACAGGGTCAACTTAGCTGGGCAAATTAGACGCTCAGTTTTCACGGTTCGATTTCCGTTGATTCTCGAGCAAGGTTTATCCACCTATCTAACTCAACTTCTTGAGGCCGAGATGTTGGAGAGATACCTGCCCTTTCCAGGGCGCTTTCCTCCACTCGTCCTCTTAAACTTTTTCGCAACATTTTGCGGCGTTGATTGAAAGCAACCCGAAGTAGGTCTATCAGTTCATCTTCGATGCGTTTTTCTATCTTTTGATCTATGCGCTCTATCGCTACTAAAGCAGAGCTCACTCGAGGCTGCGGATAAAAGACTGAAGGTGGCACATGCCCAACAATCGAAGCTTTTGCTCTCAGAGCAACACGCACTGATACTGCGCTGTATGCGGCATCACCAACCGACGCTGCTATCCGTTCACCAGCTTCTTGCTGCACCATGACCAATAGGCGGGTCACCGCCGGAACTTCGTCTAAAACGGTAAGGACCACGTTGGTGGCAATGTTGTATGGCAAGTTGGCTACGAGATCCCAGCCTGGGGTCCGTAATATTTCGTTCCAAGCAAGGGAGCGAACATCCGCCTCGATTATTTTGGCCTGATCTCCAACCGTGGACTCAAGTATTGGGAGCAGCGTTCTATCAGTCTCGATAGCCGTTACCGATGCTCCAGTTTCTAATAAAGCAAGAGTTAGCGAGCCCAAGCCCGCACCGATTTCTATTACTCGACTGCCTTCTCCAACTCCGGATAGTCGCGCTATGCGCCTGACAGTATTTGGATCAGTGACGAAATTTTGGCCAAGACTTTTTTTGGGCTCTATGCCGGCTTCATTCAACATGCGCCGGACATCAGCTATCGATAACGTCATTCCTTGACCTGCCACCTGGACCAACCGAAATATTGTTTGCAGCCTGGCCAACCGTTCCAACCCTGAGCCTGCCAAAGAAGGTTGGCTCGATAGATCTGCTCTTCTTTGCCGGCATCGGCGGGACTTCCTTGGCCTCCCATCCACTGCCACGAACCCAACGCAAATTGAAGTCCCCCGAAATATCCATTTCCAGTGTCCACATCCCAGGTCTGTCTTGACTCACACCAAGCCATTCGCTCCCACATCTCGAGCCTCGGCCAGGTGTCAAGGTAGGGCTGTCCAAAGATAGTTATTTCCATCTCCTGATCTGGTTCAAAGGATTCCTCGGTTGGTTCTTCGCTGATAGGAGCTGTTGGAGGGGCCGTTGTTGATGAAGGAACGGTCGTAGCTATGACTCTGACGGCTGTCGTTGGGGTAGTCGATGTGGTCGAGTTCGCATAAGAAGTTTCCGTTTCATTTGCTGAGGGAACTGCTGCGGTGGTTGGAGGTGTCGGGGCTACGGGACTTCTAGAAATCGAGGTTGTCGACGGGTAGCTAGTTGTCGATATACCCGAGATCGAGCCCAAATTTTGCGTTGTTTCAGTAGTCGAAGCTGAAGTGGTCGAAGCTGAAGTGGTCGTAGCTTCTCCATTTATCGGACTTTTCAACAACAATTGTGTTCCTGAAAATAAGTCACTGACCAGCGACACTGCCAAACTTCCGATTCTGAAACCGGCGGTCGAAAGATCCGGAGTAGAGGATTCTGAAATCGTTCGACTCACTGGCTTGGGAGCAACGTTGCCATAATCGGGTTCTGACTCTTTTATCGAAAGCATCGCTACGGCTAATACTGCCAACCCTAGAAACAACAGAACGACGTGTCTCTGCCATCTCCTTTGAAGCACAGGTTGCACTGCTTACCGCCCAATATCGCTGCTACTTGGTTGAGCCTACTCACCAAGAAGATTTCTCTAGTCAGCCAGCTAGTCCGTAAAATGTTGAAGCCGTGGCCCATGACTCCGCAGCTACTGTCTCAACCTCAACTCCACGAGCCGCAGCGACACCTTCGCCTACAAGTGTGACCCAAGCTGGCCGATTCTGTTTTCCTCTTTCGGGGACTGGCGCTAGGTATGGAGCGTCAGTTTCAACCATGTAGCGATCGGCCGGGGTAAGCGCAGCGGCTTCGCGTAACTCTGGAGCGTTCGGAAAGGTGATTATGCCGCTGAACGATAAGTACACACCTCTTTGCAATCCAGCTTCAGCTTCCTTGGGGCCACCTGTAAAACAATGAAAAACCGTTTTGCTGGGAATCCCCTCAAAGTCGAGTATGTCAAACGTGTCATCCCACGCATCTCTCGTATGAATTACGAGTGGCAATTCGCGTTGATGAGCAAGCTGAATTTGTTTAGCGAAGATTTCCCTTTGGATAGCTCGAGGGGAATTGTCGTAGTGATAATCCAGGCCACACTCTCCAACAGCTACCACCTTTGGAGAGGTCGCAAGTTCGCCCAAACCTTCGATTCCGTCCTTTGCATCATGAGGGTGCACACCCGCTGTAGCCCACACTCCTTCAATTTCGTTAGCTCGCGTTATGCATTTGAGGCTGTGTTCTAGTGAGGTGCCTACGTCGATAAGTCGATGAACACCTGACTCCTTGGCGGTTCGCACCAGTTCTAAAGCGATGTCCAGGTCGTCTGGTAGATGACAGTGGTTATCTGTCCACCTCATTTTGGTCACTTAAACCGAGGGAACAGTGGGTCACCCTTAAGGACCGGAAGTCCACCTGGGTATTGGCCCCATCTGATGCTGTCTGGCAACCGTTGTTGCTCATGGTCTTCATCAAGCCCAATTCGCCGGCGAATTTCGGCACACGCGTTCGGCACCGCCGGGGAGGCCAAAATTGACACGATTCGCAGTATCTCTAGGGCATCTCCCAAGATCGCGTCTACATGTGGTCCTGGTTCTGCTTTCCAGGGTTCGGCATTTTCGAGGTAGGCGTTTGTTTCACGAATAATTTTCCACGTTGAATCGAGGGCTTCAGAAGGTGCGATTCGATTCCATCCATCGGCAATTCTTTCGTATTCCTCTGCGACGATGTCAGCCAAGGGGCTGTCGGGGTTTGCCGCTGGCCCAACCCCCCCACATTTTGATGTGACTACCGTTGTGACTCGGCTAAGTAAGTTGCCTAAATTATTAGCTAGATCTGCGTTGTAACGAGCTGTCATTCCTTCATGGCTAAAATCGCCGTCCGGCCCAAAAGTTTGGTCATGCAAGAAGTGGTGTCTGACACCATCGACACCGAAATCCTCAACAAGGTCAGCTGGAGCGATCTGGTTTAACCGAGTTTTCGACATTTTTTCCCCACCGACCAGCAAGAAACCGTGGACATGAACGCGTTCGGGCGGCGCCAAGCCCGCGCTCATAAGCATCGCCGGCCAATACACGCAGTGGAAACGGAGAATGTCTTTGCCAATAAGGTGGACAGCTGGCCATTGGGAATCAAACTTCTCTGGATCGTCAACGTAGCCCGCTGCTGTTATGTAATTCGTTAGGGCGTCGAACCATACATATGTGACGTGACCCGGGTCCCAAGGAAGGGGAATACCCCAGTCAATAGAGGTTCTACTTATCGAGAAGTCCTGTAGCCCTTGGTTAATAAATCCTAAGGCTTCATTGCGTTTGGTTGCAGGCTGAACAAAATCAGGGTGGGCGGCATACCAGTCTTTCAATGCTTGTTCGTAACGACTCAACTTAAAGAAGTAATTCTCTTCAGTCACATGTTCGACAGGGCGACCATGAATTGGGCAATTCCCCTCATTGAGATCCGCTTCGTTGAAATAGGCCTCGCAACTCACGCAATAGAGGCCTTCATATGTTTGAAGGTCGACGTCCCCGTTGTCATAGCAGGCCTGCAACAGCTTCTGAACAGCTGCGTAGTGTCGCTCTTCGCTTGTTCGGATGAAATCATCATTTGATATTTGAAGCTGATCCCAAGCTTCTTGGAATCTGACCACTGTTTGATCAGCCCATTCGATTGGCGAACAATGATTTTCCTCGGCTGCTCGCTGCACCTTAAGTCCGTGTTCATCGGTGCCAGTGAGAAAGTGAACGTCACGACCTAGAAGCCGATTCCATCTCGCGACGGCATCAGCAGTGATGGTTGTATACGCGTGCCCAATATGGGGCGCATCGTTTACGTAATAGATAGGAGTGGTGACGTAATACGGGTTGGCCACGTCTGACATGGTACCGACCTAAACTTAAGCAAACGTCAGGGTTTAGTCGCCGAGGCTTTATTTCTGAATCTCGTGCGCAAGCGCATACACACGATTTCGTGGCGCCTTTAAGTTTGCGGCGACCTGGCTTACCGCTGCGCTTTTAGTTGCCCCTTGCATTAGCTCAGCTTCCAAAGCGCTAGCAATGGCTTCGTCACTTACCTCTTTTTTGGGGGCAGCGCTGACGACGATAACAATTTCGCCTTTGGCACCATCATCAAACTTTTCTGACAACTCAGAGAACGATCCGCGGACGATTTCCTCAAATAACTTAGTGAGCTCACGCAGCACTGCTGCTTGACGATCAGCGCCGCATGCGGCAGCAAGGTCGGTGAGAGTTTTTTTAAGTCGTTTGGGTGATTCAAAAATAATTGTCGTTCGATCGTCAGAAGCAACTGCCTCAAGTCGCGCTTCCCGTTCTTGGCCTTTTCGTGGAAGAAAGCCTTCCATGGCCCACCTCTGGGTAGAAAGGCCAGAGAGTGTTAGGGCAGTCAACACAGCACTGGGGCCCGGTACAGCTGAAACGCGATGGCCGTGAGCTATGACATAACTGACCAGACGCTCTCCCGGATCCGAGATGGCGGGCGTTCCTGCATCACTCACAAGTGCAACATCCTGGCCTTGGTTAAGCAGCTCAACGATGCTCGCCCCGACAGAGACCTCTGTGTGCTCATTAGCCAACATAAGTCGCTGAGTCGGTAGCCCCAAAAGTTCTAAGAGTTTGCCTGTTCGGCGAGTGTCCTCGCAGGCAATAACTTCGACTTGCTTGAGGACCTCGCAAGCGCGCTGGGAAATATCACCTAAGTTGCCGATCGGCGTAGCCACCAGGTAGAGAGTTCCGTTGTTGAGATTTCCGTCAGATTTAGTCATCAGCCACAACCTGGGAACAGTTTGTCATTTGAAGGGCGGCCTTAAACCCTTTCTAGAGATTCCGAAGTTTTGTTTTGCTTAGACGTTGAAGCGAAACTCAACAACGTCTCCATCTCGCATCAAGTAATCCTTGCCTTCTAGGCGGAGCTGACCTGCATCACGAGCTGCGGACCACGATCCCAATGCCAGCAGCTCATCGTTTGCAATTATTTCGGCTCGAATGAACCCGCGTTCGAAATCAGTGTGGATTCTGCCGGCGCATTGCGGAGCCTTCCAACCTTCTTTGAAAGTCCAAGCCCGCGATTCTTGTTCGCCAGTCGTTAAGAAAGTTCGCAGCCCTAACATTCCATGCGCGGCTCGCACAAATACAGGGAGAGCCCCTTCGCCCAAGCCCAAGCCCTCAAGCAATTCAGCTCTTTCTTCGTCGGGCAGCAAAGCCGCTTCAGCTTCCAGCTGAACCGAGAGGGGAAGAACTTCAGTGCCTGGGAGTGCTGATCCCAGAGCTGAAGCGAGTTCATCAGCTTCGCTCAACTGATCCTCGCCTATGTTTAAGACCGCCATAACGGGTTTATTGGTTAGTAGGAAATGTTCTCGCAAAGCGGACCGGCGGTCGTCAGAAAGGTCAGAGCGGTAAAGCGGGGTTCCTTCTGAGAGCAGATTCAACGCTTCTTCTAGTGCATCTACTTCAGCAATTAGTGCTGAGTCTCTGGGGTCGGCTCTTAGAGCCTTTCGGCGACGGTCAATTCGTGTCTCCACCGATTCGAGGTCAGCCAGAGTGAGTTCGATTTCGACGATACGCAGATGTTCTATTGGGTCGCTTGGTCCGGGGACGTCCTCATCAGAAAAGGTTCGAAGAACCAGCACCAACGCGTCTACTTCCCTAATTCCTGCAAGGAACTTGTTGCCAAGTCCTTCTCCTTGACTCGCCCCTTCAACAAGTCCCCCTATATCGACAAACTCAGTTGTGGAGTTAACGACTTTTCTGCTTTCGCTCATTTCAGCAAGCGCATCAAGTCGTTGATCAGGGACTTTGACTACTCCAACGTTTGGATCGGTAGTAGCGAAGGCGTAGGGCGCGGCGAGCGCTCCGCCTCCAGCTAAGGCGTTGAACAAAGAAGACTTACCAGCGTTAGGTAGGCCGACGAATCCAAATCTTTCCATGGGGAGGCGAGGATACCGCCAGTTCATGGCAACTCACCCTTCGACAGTGAAGACAGTCTCATGCTGTGAAAGAATCTGAGAACTAGCTCTTTTGGGGAGGATGTTGTGGGACCACTAAGTGGACTGAAAGTTGTCGAGTTAGCAGGCATCGGACCAGGGCCTTTTTGCGCGATGCTCTTGGCCGACCTCGGAGCCGATGTCGTGCGGGTTGACCGCATGACTCAGGTCGATCTTGGAATAGATAGAGGCCGAAAATACAGCGTTCTCAATAGAAGCCGCCGATCGGTCTCGGTTGATCTAAAGAATCCTGATGGTGTTGAAACCGTGCTCAAACTGGTTGAGGAAGCAGATGCCCTGATTGAGGGATTTCGCCCAGGGGTGACAGAGCGACTTGGTTTAGGCCCTGAAGAGTGCCTTCAAAGAAATCCGAAATTGGTTTATGGCCGAATGACAGGTTGGGGCCAAGACGGACCTATGGCCCATGCCGCTGGTCACGACCTCAATTACATCGCCTTAACTGGGGCGCTTCACGCCATTGGCCCAGCAGATAAACCCTCGCCACCGCTTAACCTTGTCGGTGATTTTGGCGGCGGAGGAATTTATCTCGCTTTCGGAATATGTGCTGCCCTACTTGAGGCTAAGACCTCGGGTGAAGGTCAGGTTGTTGACGCTGCAATGACCGAAGGTGCCGCTTCTTTAATGGCTTCTATTTATGGGATGCACGCTTCGGGTCATTGGTCTGACAAGCGCGAAGACAATGTCCTTGACGGTGGCTCTTATTACTATGGGGTCTACGAAACTTCAGATGGAAAATTCGTCTCAATCGGCTCGATTGAAGGCAAATTTCATGATGAGCTTCTTGAACTCACGGGCTTGGCAGATGCTCCGACGGAAGACCGTAATGTTCAGCAATCTTGGGATGAGAAAAAGGCTCGCCTCGGAGAAATAATTAAGTCAAAAAGTCGTGACGAATGGGACGAGATCATGCTCGGAAGCGACGTTTGCTACGCCCCGGTTCTCGACTTATCGGAGGCTCCTGCACACCCTCACAATGTGGCTCGGGGGTCTTTCGTTGAAGTAGATGGCGTCATGCAGCCAGGACCAGCTCCTCGGTTTAGTCGCACGCCCGGTCAGGTACAAATGCCGCCTCCTGCGCCGGGACAACACACGCTTGAAGTTTTAACTGATTGGGGATTTTCGAGTGACGACGTTGAGAAATTGAGAGAGGTTGGGGCCGTTACTTGAGTAGTTGAGTTCCCTTAATCCCTAGGGAATCCACTGTGACACCGATAGCCTGATTGGCATGTCGAAGCGCAAAAAGAAAATGAAGCTCCGCGCTCGTCGCAGCAAGGCCAACCACGGTAAACGGCCAAACTGCGGTAGAGGCTGATTTCTTAGTTCAACCGGCTAACTACTATTTTGCTCTACAGCTGCAACAACAGCGGCGGTTATGAGTCGCGCTCCATTGGATTGGTAGTGAGTACCGTCATCCGTACGTACCTCAAGCAGATCGCCATTTTCACCCAGAATGTGTTTTGTCCATACTCCCTCTGGTGAAACTATGGCCGCCGCATCAACCCACACAGAACGTTGACCATTGCCAAACACCGTTCGGGTAATGGGATTCACAGCATCAGGCAGTGGGACCATAAACGGGATCTGAAAGTGTGGTAGCCCAACCCATATCAACAGTCGACCTGGGCGATCCAAAATTTGAAATATTGTTTCGATTCGCTCACGATATTTTTCAGTCCAGGCAGCACTTCCTTTCTCAGTCGGACCGCCACGAAAGCCCTGCCAGTCGTTGCCACCTATGGACAGCACTACGACTTCGTAAGGGCCGTCAGCCACTTCTTCTTCAAGATATTTCATCCAGTCGAAATACCACTCACTGACAACACCGGTCGACTTTCTTACATCTTCGGTGTACTGCCAACGGCCCTCTTCTCGCGTCAACTCTCTAAACCCCAACGCAGCGCCGCCTGCTAAGGAGTCACCACCGACCCAGATGTTCAAGGGGCTTGCTTCTGTTCCTTCAGGTAACAGGGATTTTCGGTTTCGACGACTCCAGTGGTAGTAGGTCTCTTCTTCGCCTACGTGCGAAGTGGCCAGACTCGGCCACCGGTGGTCAGGTGTTCCCCATGGATCAAACTTCAAGCTTCGACTACCAGTCAGCTCCAACAAGTCCTTGTCTTTGCTTTGAGCAGCACTTGGCTCCGCAGCAACCCAACACATTGTCATCACTGCAAGGACGCAGAAACCGACGCGAAAATTCATTGGCTCCAAAGCCTGTCAAGTTCAGCAGACTTCTTTAATTCAGTTAGAAGAAACGCTGATAGCCATTCGCCGCCCCAGTGACTCAAATGCACACCATCTGTCAATCGCACGTCTATCAATTTGCCTGACGAGTCGGGAAGGTATCGAGCATAGTCCCCCGACTCATCAGTGAATAATGAGCGAAGATCGAGATAATGCACGCCCGGTCGTGTGTCAGCTTCCGAACGGTAAAGAGCGTTCAATCGCTGCATACGCAAGTCAAATCCCTCACCGCGCATTGGAGGTTGCCCAACCCAAAGCACAATTCTTTCCTGGTCACCAGTCGCAAGATCCATCACAAGCGAAATTCGGTTCCGATACTCCTCTTCCCATTGCGGACTGAATCGATCCAGCCATCGACCATCATCTGTCTTAATGTTTTGCGCGTCATTGCCCCCAAACATCAGAATCACCGCGTCTGGGTCCTGTGTAGTCATCACTTCAGAGATTCGCTCCGGCCAGTCAAAATAATCAGGGCGACTTAATCCGCTGGCCAACTTGGGTTCTGATGTAGCTGCAACCGAAGAGGATCTTTCTGCCATCATCACAAAGGTCTCCCCGAAGAATTGGACCATGGAGTCACCTAACACCCAAATAGTGAACGGGTTTTCTGAGTTCCAAACTGGCATAGAAGCTGTCTTTGGATTTTGGTCTAACTCATCTCCAAGAGGCTTCTCTTCTTCGACTGAAAGAACGAGCCACTCTTCCTTTTGGGATTCAGGTTTATCCTCGGTTTGTTCACGCTGAAGACTGATCTGTTCTTTCTCTTGCCCACGACCCAATAGGAAATCACCTACTGTTCTCGGCCAGGTCAGCTTGAGTGTGGAAGCAACTTCCTCAATCGGCGTCCAGATGGCTAGCGACAGCGACCGGCTTCTACTGTCTGGGAGCCGTT
>CAJWBN010000068.1 GCA_913020735.1 uncultured Acidimicrobiaceae bacterium | reverse complement strand
ACCAATTATGTGAAAATGCTTGAGTTGTTTTGGGAGAACCATGACCCAACACAGGGAATGCGGCAAGGAAACGATATTGGCACCCAGTATCGATCAGGCATCTACGTCGCTGATGAACAGCAACATCAACTTGCTGAAGTCAGCCGTATTGAGTTCCAGGCAGCGCTCAGTAAGGCTGGGTATGGGTCGATTACCACCGAGATTATTGGTCAAGGTGCCTTTTACTATGCCGAGCATTATCACCAGCAGTACTTGCATAAAGTACCGAACGGTTATTGCGGGTTAGGCGGTACTGGCGTTAGCTGTCCGACCGGGATATCGGTAGTCGATTAGTTCAGACACTTCAATCATTAATGGCAGCCATCGCGTCAAGGGTCAGCTCTGTTACTAGCTTGCGGTTTTCCCCCCAGGGCATTGGCATAAGAATTGGATACTGAACCCCTGCGTCTAAATAGCTGTTGGTAAAAGCAGTTACCTGTTCTTTGTCGCCTATGAAATTTATTGCTTGAATCATTTTTTCGGTTATTGCCGCCAAAGCTCCCTCGCGGTCTTTTTCCTTCTGACGTAAACGCAGCTCATGGACTTCGTCTTCGAAACCCGCGGAGCGAAACATGTTTGCGTACCCGTCTGCCATTGCATAATTAAAAAGGTCCTTGCGAGCCGAACGGGCTGCTTCGTCAAAGTCTGCGACTGCGGCGTGAACGTTGCTCATAACAATGGCGTCTCCGCCTGATCGAATGTGCTTTACCGCTTCTGGAACGTGGGTAGCTGGGATGTAGTTCAATAAAACTGCATCTGCGACCTCACCAGCCAGTTTGAGCATTTGAGGGTTAAGAGCGGCGACTACAATTTTCGGGGTTTTTTCAGGAGTTCGCATGGCTAAACGGAAACGCTTAACTTGCCAGAAGTCTCCTTGGAAAGTGACTGAATCCCCCGACAAACACTCTCGTGTTAGGGCTACATATTCTCTCATCATCGCAATAGGACGGTCAGATGATTCGATTCCATGTTGTCGAAGCACGCCTGGAGCTGACACGCCGAGACCCATCCAAACAGTGCATTGCGGATTAAGAGACTGAAGTGTCGCTGCTGTCATTGCTGTTAGAGACGGGCTGCGTAACTGAATGGGCATAACCCCCGTTGCTAAATCAAGCTCTGGTGCTGCTTGAGAAACTGCGCCTAAAAGGCTGATGGCATCAGTGCCCGTGGCTTCAACCGTCCAAAATGATTGATATCCAGCAGCAGCAGCTGTTTGAGCAATTTCTGGAACAGCGGAGGCCCCTAGAACTCCGAGACTTCCATAGGTAATGCCCGTAGGTGTGCGTGATTCTCTACTCATTGACTTCAAGATAGCCCTCAGACGAAAGTTAATGCTTCTAGTAAATATGCTCGATATCAAGCCGCTGGCAGCGCTAGGGTGAGAGTAGTAGCTGATTATGTCAATCAGCGGATTGGAGCATCTGGTGACTGAACCTCAGGACATGAAGATAGTTGTCCCGGAAAACGTCGTAGAGGCCCTTTCTGTAGTCGACCGTGCCCTAAGTAGTTTCATGCACCGAGAGCTAGTCTCTTCGACTGAAGTAACTGATGTACTACTAGATGTTCGGACAGCTTTGAATAGAACTTCGCAGCCAGCAGCAGATGTCACAATCGACCTCTCCGATGTTGAGAGCGGAATGGAAGTTCCGGCCCAGGCCTAGTTGCGAATAATCGCAGTTAGCGACTGATAATTAATCTTTGGGTAGAAGCTTCGATACAGCTTTCCCCAACAACAAGCCGATAGATGCTCCCGCTACCACGTCAGAAGCATGATGCAGCCTGACGTGTATTCGCGAACAAGACACAACCCCGGCAACCAAATACCAGAGCTTTCCCAATTGAGATCGACGTGCCAAAACTGCTGACGCACAAAATGCGGCTGATGCATGACCGGACGGAAAGCTAGAGGTCACGGGTTCTCGCAACTGATGCGTAGTTGGGTTGTCTGAGGCGACACCTGGACGGCCTCGTTTGAAGAGTCGTTTGACACCCTGGTTGACTACTAATGATTCGAAACCCAGTAGAGCGCTGAATCCGAGAGCTGTACGGGGGCGTCTACCCGGTGGGAGAGCCCGAATCCCACCCACAATATGCCATATAAGACTGAAATCCCCGAGATTGGATGCAGCATAAAACAGCCGATCGACGGATGGGACCCCGCGCCAACGCTCCCACCATTTATCCACTTGGTCGTCGATGTCGTTAATTCTCAGATTGATCGGACTTGATTGGTTCACGCATGCCGTCCCGGTAGAACGCACTTACAGTTACACGTCAGTCTCAACAAATCCAGGCAGGTCACTACAACTCTCATTGACTGCGCAGTGATGTAGTTGGTTCAAGAGTCGGTAATAACGGGTCTGTTGGAGGTGGGATGGTGAGAAGTGGACCGTCCTCTTCGCTAGGAGGCGGTGGGATTAGAAGAACTTGGCCTACGTAGATCATGGTCGGGTCGGCAATGTTGTTCTCGCGTACTAGATCGTTGAGATGAATACCGAATCGGGCAGCGATAGCGATCAGGGTATCCCCGCGAACAACAATGTACGTTTCGCGGAACTCTTCGACCCCTGGAGTTGTGTCTTCTGTTTCTGGTGCGGGTGAAGTATCAGGAATGGGTTGAGGAACACGGTCCGAATTGCACCCAATGGCGGAAATTATGAGCAAGGAGAGCCAAGCAAAGTAGAGCAACTTCGCCATGAGCGCTAATCGGAACTTTCATCCGATGGGGGTGGAATGAAGAGTGTTTCCCCTATCCCTAAAATGGTGTCTTCCTTGCCGTTTTCGAGCATGAGTTCGGCCACGGATACGCCAAAACCTTTGGCGATTTTGCCAAGAGTGTCACCGGGCTGAACCACGTACGCCATTCGTTGAATAATTTTTTCTGTGGTCGTTGTCGTAAGTTCAGGTCGAAGTGTTGTCAAGACCGGCATCGTCGTTGGAATTGGGCGACTCTTCGTCTCAGTAGCGCACCCGGTGATTAATAGAAACAAAATAGTGAGCAATGTCAAAGATTTGGGGCTCCGCATATTCGTCTTACTCACCCGAGCTCGCCTGGCCGGCCAAGAGCACCTGGGGCCAGTCGCCGGAGTTTCCGCCCTCGGTGAAAGGTTGACTTTCGTTTTCTTCGATAGTCAGTATCTCCACACCATGATCCTCTACCAAAATGGTGTGCTCGAACTGTGCTGTGCGACTTAGGTCTTTGGTAGCGGCGGTCCAACCGTCGTCCCAAAGATTTGCGCTCGGAGAACCAATAGTGATCATCGGTTCAATTGTGAAGGTCATTCCAGATTCGAATTCAAATTGCGCAGAAGGTTCGTAATAGTGCGGGATATTAGGAAGATGGTGAAAGACCTCACCTACTCCATGACCGATAAATTCTCGGACTACTCCGAAGCCTGCGGATTCGGCATGATTTTGAATTGCGAGTCCGATATCTCTCACCATGCCGCCTGAACGAACGGCAGCTATACCTAAATAAAGGCATTCTCTGGTTACTCGGATGAGTTCTTGCGACCGGTCGTCAATCTCTCCCACAGCAAAAGTCTCGCTGTGGTCGCCGTGTACTCCATCCAAGAAAATAGTCACATCACAGTTGACTATGTCTCCGTCTTTAAGCGCTCTGCTGTCTGGAATTCCGTGACAAATTATTTCGTTTATTGAAGTGCAAAGTGATTTCGGATAACCGTTGTAATTAAGCGGACTGGGGTAGCCCCCCTCTTTTATGCAAGCTTCATGGCAGATTTGATCGAGTTGCTCGGTAGTTATGCCCGGGGCTATATGACCGGCGACCTTTCGTAGGACGCGCCGAGCGGCCGAGCCAGCATGTCGCATCCGTTCTATAGTCGCCGGATCTTTTCTAAGATCATCTGGTGTAGTCCGGATCGGTATCCCGCGTTCCGCGTAATCAGGGCGCGGTATCTCGGTTGGCACGGAACGCATCGGCGATACGTGACCGGGCAGCACTGGGTCTGAGGTGTGGACAGGTTGACGTATTGCTGGACGTCTCTTTTTGCGCTTGGCCATTACGGTGAAGCTACCCGAGGACATCGCGAATGGGGAGACACAATGATGTTAGACGTGACAATCTGGCACGTATGAGCATCGAAATTAACGGAACCGCCAGCGACGGCTGGGAGCCCTTAGTAGAACAATTTGCTTCCAATTTTGATCGTTTCGGCGAATTAGGAGCGTCAGTGTGTGTCACTTACGAAGGAGAGACAGTCGTTGACTTGTGGGCTGGAGACAGAGACACAGACGGTAACCCGTGGCTCGAAGACACAATCGCCGTGGTTAATTCCTGCACCAAGGGTGCCGTTGCTCTCGCCTGTCATCTATTAGCAGATAGAGGGTTGCTTGACCTTGATGCGCCGGTAGCTGAAGTATGGCCCGAGTTTGCTCATGGAGCTAAGGCCGCGGTAACGACTCGGATGATGTTGAATCACACGACCGGTGTTGCTGCCTTCCGAGACGAATTACCAGAAGGTTCGGCGTTTGATTGGGATTACATGTGCGATCGAGTTGCGGCTGAGGAGCCGTGGTGGTCCCCAGGCACTCGAAATGGGTACCACCTAATGTCCTTTGGCTGGGTAGCAGGAGAACTGGTCCGACGTGCCTCCGGGCTTAGCCTCGGAACTTTCTTTCGAAAAGAAGTGGCAGAGCCCGCCGAATCAGATTTCTGGATTGGGTTACCCGCCACAGAACACCATCGCGTTTCGCCTTTAATGCCCTTCAAGCCTGGTCCGAAAGAAGAATTCTCTGCATTCACCAGAGCTTTCATTGCCGATTCGGACGGATTGCAAGCTAGGGCCTGGCGGAATCGGGGAGGCGCTAAAGGAGATTCTCCAGAAGTATGGTCTGCTGAGTTGGGTGGTGGCGGTGGAATCACAAACGCTCGAGGTCTTGCCAAGATTTACCAAGCTTGTGCGGTCGGAGATTTTGTAAGCCCGCAACAATTTGAGCGGATGAGACGTGTCTCGGTTGCGAGTGAACGAGACGCAATGCTCCTGTTGCCGACACGATTTTCGGAGGGATTTATGTTGAGGATGGACAATAGAAGATCTTTTGGCGGGGACACTGACTCTGTGAATATCCGTGAAGGAGCTTTTGGTCATGTGGGCGCAGGTGGATCAATTGGGTTCGCGGATCCGAATATTGGTCTTTCTATGGGTTATGTGATGAACCAAATGGGCAAATCTGTTCTGCTGGACGCGAGAGGCGAAGGATTGGTTGACGCCGCCTACCTATGCGCGGATGGGCAGTCTTAGTTGGTAAATATCGAACTTGATAGCGAAGGTTTCAGTCTTTGAACCGGTCACGCAGATCTTTTATCTCTGACAGAACCTCATCGGTATGTTCGCCAAGGCGGGGAGCTCTGCGGTGAATGCCAGTGGGGGTACTAGTCATCTTTATCGGTGAAGCGACTTGCACAATTGGCCTTCCACTTGGTTGGTCAACGGCAACTAGCATCTGTCTTGCTTGGACGTGCTCATCAGAAAATAGGTCCCCTGGAAGATTCACAGGTCCGCACGGGACTTTGCCACCAATCAGGTCCAAGATTTCTTGATTGGTTCTTTCCTGGGCCCATTCAGTCATTGCCTGGTCAAGAGGTTCTCGATTCAAGACTCGAGCGCGAATTGTTGCTTTGTCCTCGTCTAGCGCCCATTCAGGGTGCCCCATTGCTTCTGCGAGCTCTTTCCAATGGTGGTCAGTGGGAGCTGCTATGGCCATAGAGCCATCTTTTGTTTCGAAGACATCGAAAGGGACAGCGAAATCATTGCGATTGCCGCTAGGTGGTGTATCGGGTCTTCCTAAATAGGAGTAGCGCATGACTCCCATTTCGGCGAGTGCCATTATCGAATCGACCATAGCTACGTCAACGAATTGGCCTTCACCGGTTCTTTGAGCGTGAAAGAGCGCTGCTAGCACGCCCATAGCTCCAATGGTTCCCGGGTATATGTCCCCTATGAAGGGACCGACTTGAATGCGATTGTCAGGCCCGTTTCCGTTCTGGGCTACTAGTCCACCCATAGCTTGGGCTATCACGTCGTAGGCTGGCCACTCAGCGTGCGGACTTTCTCCGGTCCTAGGGTCTCCGAATCCCCTAATTGCGCCGTAAACGAGGCGAGGGTTCCGTTCCCTGAGGGTTTCCCAACCTAAACCTAGGCCATCCATTACTCCGGCTCGCATGTTCTCCACTACAGCGTCGGCACTTTCTACGAGCTCAAGAAATTTGTCTCTATCGCCCTCGTCTGTGAAATCAAGAACGACGCCCCTCTTGTTTCGGTTGTAGGTAGAAAATGAGCCACCGTAGGATCGCTCTTGGTCTTCGCGGGTATAGGGCGCCATTGGACGTTGTAGGTCCCCGCGAGGTGCCTCTATCTTGATTACATCAGCGCCTAGGTCTCCCAGCATCATGGTCGACCAGGGACCTGCTATCGCCTGGGTGCAGTCCAAGATTCGAATTCCCGTAAGGGGCCCCGTCGGACCGGGTGACATTGGAGTTACTTGTTCGTGTGCCGTTAGATGTTCATCCATTAAGCCGCAGATTATCTGCACGATTGCTGCTCCGTGCTACCAAGATGGATAACAGCTATTCAGAATTCGAGGAGACTACTTTCATGACGAATCAGAACGACGTGGTTCTTGAGGCTTTGTCTCTGGCCGTGGCCGCCCGTGTCCCTGTCCTTTTATGGGGCCCACCAGGAGCCGGTAAGAGCTCAGCGGTTGAAGATATGTGCCGCTCCATCGACGCAACATACGAGGTTGTAATTGCAAGTATCCGAGAGCCAAGTGACTTCAGCGGACTTCCGGTAATAACTGACAATGGAGTCGAGTTCGCGCCACCGCGCTGGGCGAAACGGCTATGTGATGCCGGCAGTGGTGTGCTTTTTCTTGACGAAATTTCCACAGCTCCACCTGCGGTGCAGGCGGCATTGTTACGCGTGGTGTTGGAGCGAGTAGTCGGAGACCTGACCTTGCCCGACGAGTTAGCGATAGTTGCCGCTGCTAACCCGCCTGATCAAGCTGCTGACGGGTGGGACTTGTCGGCACCGCTAGCCAACCGGTTTTGTCATCTCGATTGGCACGTAGATCCGATGACCGTTGCTACAGGTTTAGTTGCAGGCTTCCCGACACCGTTCATCCCAACTCTTCCTAAGGAGTGGGAGAACCAGATTCCGATAGCAGCAGGACTTGTCGGCGGCTTTCTCTCTGTTCGACAATCATTGGCTATACAGCCTCCGATTGAACGTGCTCTTGCTGGGCGAGCTTGGCCGAGCCCAAGGACGTGGGAAATGCTTTCCCGTCTTTTGGCTGCAGCTTTTGCGATTGAAGCGTCTATGGAAACCAGAAGAAATTTAGTAATTGGTTGTGTCGGAGATGGTGCCGGTCTTGAATTTCTAACCTGGCTTCAAGAGCTCGATCTCCCTAACCCGGAGGCAGCTTTAATGGATCCCGACTCCGTTGACTTTCCGGAACGCGGCGATCGTCTTTATGCCGCTTTATCTGCAGTGGCGGGCGCTGTGGCATCAGATCCCACACCCGATCGTTGGCTGGCGGGGTGGAGAGTATTGGAGAAGGCGGCTAGCCAATCTCCTGATATCGGAGCAATCGCGGCGAGAGTACTAGCCCAGATACGGCCTGATGGGGTCAGCGCGCCACCTGAAGCATCAATATTTCTGCCGGTTCTTGAGGCAGCAGGTCTTCTTGAATGAAGCGAGAGGACCGGATTTCTGCAGCCAGACTTTGGGCGGCTTATAACTACCCATACTTGGCGTCTGCTTTGTTTGCTTTGCGCTTTGTTGCAGATGAAAAGGTCGGGCGGATAGCCGGCGATGAATATTTCCGGGTCTACATAAGCGATGAGGTCTCACGGGGCTGGCCGGTGGAGTTAATTGGGGTGGAAATGATTCACCAAGTAGGTCACCTTCTTCGGGGGCATGCTTTGAGGGCCCGAGAAATCGATCTTCAAGAGTCGGACCTTTTTCGCTGGGTTGATGCCGTAGATGCTGAACTTAATGATGACTTGCAGGAAGGTCACCCTCTTCCTAAAGATTCGGCTTGTCATGAGGATCTAGGTCTTCCAGATTCGCTATTTGGCGAAGAGTACTTTTTTATGGGGTCAACTCGGACTAGGAACCATCGCGACTGCGGGAGTTCAGCCCACGGAAACCCTCGACCGTGGGATGAGACTGCACCGGAGCGAAGCACAGATGGAGTTACAGCAGAAGAAAAAGAACTTATTAAACGGCGCGTAGCTTCAGATGCCCTCACACACCAGCGGAACCATGGTTCGACTCCGTTAGGCATCTTGAGGTGGGCTAATTCTTTGCTTGCGCCGAAGGTTGACTGGCGCTCTGAACTAGGCGCCAACCTTCGTCGAGGTATTGCGGAAATAGCGGGAGCTGTTGATTACAGCTATGGGCGACCGAATCGGAGGTATTCGTTTATCCCTAAAGTGGTTCTCCCTAGTCTGAGGTCCCGGACACCGGAAGTATCGATCGTTCTAGATACGAGTGCGTCGATGAGCGAAGAACTACTGGGTGAGGCGTTGAGTGAGATTGATGGCTTGCTTTCAACTGGAGGAATTCGGTTCGAATCGGTGCGGGTTTTCACTTGTGACTCTGAGGTCGGATCTGCTCAGAGAGTTCGCTCAGCTTCTGAGTTACGACTAGTGGGCGGGGGTGGGACAGATTTAAATCAAGGCATTCTGGCTGCAGTCCGTACTCGCCCGAGTCCAGATTTAGTGCTGGTTGTGACTGATGGGTGGACCTCTTGGCCACAATCGCAGCCCGACAGAAATCGGTTTGTTGCGGTCTTGATTGGAGAAGACCCTCCGAGCACTCCTGATTGGTTGCAGCGGGTAGTTGTCAGCGAGAATCTCGATGGACGAGCCAAAAGGAAGTCTAAATAGTTTTGGATTAGGCCTTGCTTGCGAGAGAAGCGCCCTATTCTGCAGATCTTGAATGAGATGGAGGTGCCGGTGAAAACGAAAAGTGAATCGGCTCCAGCCAAGATCAAGGCAGTGGTATTTGACTGGGGTGGCGTGATCACTATTCCTCCGGGGCCAGTAATAGAGAAGCTCTATCGTGACATCAATGTTGATCAAGAACAGTTGCGGATCAGACGGGCTGAATATCGAGATGATGACCCAAATTCGCAATTTGCCAAGCTCGAGAGGGGAGAGCTGAGTCTTAAAGAATACCTCGCCTGGTCTCGATCGGATTTGCCCGGTGCTGAGTCCATATGGGATCCCCAAAGTCCTCATTTTCTCTTTGCTCACCTTACGGTGGTGCCAGAGGTCGTAGATCGAATCTTCCGGCTGCGAAAGCGAGGCTTGGTCACGGGACTTCTAACTAACAATATTGCGGAAGCTTGGCCCGCCGTCACTGATGGCTTGGACGTCGAAAGACTTTTCGATGTGGTTGTCAATTCCGCTTTTGTGGGAATGCGTAAACCTGAAGATCGGATTTACGCGTACCTACTTGAACAATTGAAGATGGGACCAGAAAGCGTTCTCTTCCTGGATGACAACCGAGTGAACATAGACGCCGCTCGCGCTTTTGGTTTACAAGCAATACAAGTCAAACAACCTGTTGCAGTTTGGGCAGAAATTGAACAGGTGCTTCAAGACAGCTAGACGTTTCTAAGATCAGTTGAACTTCGGCTTTCGTTTTTCCATTATTGCGGCGTGGCCTTCTCGAACGTCGGGCCCAGTGAAACCGAGCATCTCTAACGCGACTGACGTATCAAACGCTGGCCCCGCTGATCGCAACCAATTGTTCAAGCTGTATTTGGTCCACCGGATAGCTGTTTGACTGCCGGTTGCTAGCTTTCGAGCGACGTTGTATGCCTCTTCCACAACTTGGTCATCATCTACACAAACACTGGCAAGGCCCATAGCTTCTGCTTCCTCTCCTGACATTGAGTCGCAGGTCAACAGGTAATATTTCGCCTTTGCCATGCCGCATAGCAGAGGCCATATGATCGCTGCATGGTCCCCGGCCGCAACTCCAAGTTTGGTGTGGCCATCGAGAATTCGAGTGTTCTTTCCAACTACGGAGATGTCAGCCATAAATGCAGCTGCGAGACCAGCACCTACAGCAACGCCTTCAACCGCTGAAATGATGACTTTGGAACAATTGATCATGTTGTAAACAATGTCTCTGGCTTCGCGGAGAGAGTTTGAACGGTATTCAAAATCATCCATAATTTTTTCGATCATGCCCATGTCGCCGCCAGCTGAAAAAGTCCCATTCGCGCCGCGGATGACCACCACTCGGGTTTCGGGGTCGCTATCGACTGCCTTCCAAACATCTGCAAGTGCTAGATGCTTTGCTTCATCGACTGCATTTAGCTTGCCAGGTGTGTCAATGCAGATATCAAGGATGCCGTCCTCGTCAGGTCCGGTGATATTTAGGGCTGAAAAGTCTGCATAGCGATTCGTCATGTTCTTGAAACTAGTGCCAACAGCTTGTGCATTTCCTACTCAGATCGTGGGATTTCGCGCTCTCCACGCAAAATCTCTGCGATTGAACGAATCTGATCTGGATTCCCATAGGACC
The DNA here is from genome assembly GCA_913020735.1 of uncultured Acidimicrobiaceae bacterium. GTDB lineage: Bacteria > Actinomycetota > Acidimicrobiia > Acidimicrobiales > Poriferisodalaceae > MedAcidi-G3. The sequence goes on along the minus strand of CAJWBN010000068.1, from coordinate 1,998 downwards.
GTTCCCAAGGGTGAAGGAGACGGTCGCGGCCGTATCTCGGGATCAAGTGCATGTGGAAATGAAATTGGGATTGGTCGGCTGCCGCTCCGTTGTTATTGACGAGGTTGATTCCGAGCGGTTCTAGCCTTTCTCGGATCATGTTTGCTACCGAACGGCAAGTGTGCATGACGTGAGCTGCTGCTTCATCATCTAGCTCGAAAATATCTCGGACATGGTTTTTGGGTATCACTAAGCAGTGCCCTGGCGTCATCGGGAGAATATCCATAAAAGCCAAACAATGATCATCGTCATAGATGATGTTCGACGCAGAGCTACCGTCGACTATTGAGCAGAAGAGACAGTGCACGACCGGCGAGAGTAGTGGAGCTTTTAAGAATGCGAGAAATTTTGTTCTGCTAACTGGTTATTAGATGCGTCGAAGTTGCACAGACTCGATTTCATGATTCGCATCTTTTCTAAGCACCAAGTCAGCGCGGGCCCGAGTTGGCAAGATGTTTTCTTGAAGGTTAACGAGGTTGATGGATCGCCAGATTGTGCGAGCGACTGCTTCTGCCGCATCAACGGGGAGGTGCGCAAATTGGCTGAAATAGGCACTCTGCTCTCGAAAAGCTGTTGATCGTAGCTGTTGGAAACGTTCCACATACCAAGACTCAAGATCTTCGGTATTGGCATCTACGTAGATGGTGAAATCGAAATAATCAGATACGAAGGGAGTGTTTGAAGGGGCGCCCGTTTGGAGAACATTTAAGCCTTCAACGATCAGAATGTCTGGCTGTTCGACTACTTGGACTTCATCGGTTATGTCGTAAGTGACATGTGAGTAGATAGGAGCAGAGACTTGTGAAGTCCCGTCAATGACCTGCCGGAGAAATTCTAAAAGTGCCCCTTGACGATAAGACTCGGGGAATCCTTTTCGCCCTAGTAGTCCTTTTTCTTCCAGTTCCGAGTTTGGTTGAAGGAAACCGTCGGTAGTGATGAGATCCACTCTTGGGTGTTGCGGCCAAGCAGCAAGCATGGCTTGAAGAATTCGAGCTGTGGTGCTTTTGCCAACCGAAACGCTTCCGGCGACTCCGATTAGAAATGGTCGCGGAGCGGCATCTCGCGCGAAAAAGTCGGCTGTCGTGGCTTGCAGCTTGGCCTGTGCTTCGACGCGTAAGTTAAGAAGTCTCGATAGGGGTAGGTAAATGTCCCGAACTCCCGCCAGCGTGATTGGTTCGACGCGTCCAGCGAGTTCAGTTAGTTCTGCTTCGGTGACTGTCAGAGGAGTTGCATCTCGTAACGCCGCCCATTCGGCGCGGGTGAAGTTCAGATGCTCACTAGATTGATTTGATTCGGACACCCCCAAAGATTGTCTTGTTAGGTCGCTGTTGCGCAACTGGAACTGCGTTTAGTTTTGAATAGCCCATGCTCCACTTTTGTTGAAAAGATCTTTGTTCCAATGTTTGGGGTTAATGAGTGAGGCGCGTGGGTAGTCCTCAAACATCCAGCGAACAAAGTTTCGTCTGCTCCAAGCATTGGCGTCTACGGCTCGTAGAGCCATTTCGGTCAAAATGGGTTTGGCTAGAACGTTGCTAAGGGTCTTCGAAAATCGGTGATCAAGTTGGAAAGCTGCTCGAGCAGATCGCTCGTAGATACGGGCTGCATTCTCGGTTGGACTTTCGGCAGCTATTGCTTGAGCTGCTAGGCGACCGCTTTCGAGTGCTTGACCGATTCCTTCACCGGTCATTGGGTCGGTCGCAGTTGCAGCATCTCCTACAAACAAGACCGGTCCTTTTGCTAGTTGAGCCCTAGGAAGGCGAGCAGGGATAGGCCAGGCGGTTCGTGAGTCCTCTGGCTCGGCGTTGCCCAGTACCTCGCGGATTGGGGGACGTTGCAGGATTCCATTCCAAATAGCAGCTAGCTGCTTGCCGTTGACACCCATGGACCGGGGTACGCCAAACCCGAGATTTACTCGACCATCAGCCAAAGGAAAAGACCAGGCGTATCCAGGGAGCAAAT
>CAJWBN010000067.1 GCA_913020735.1 uncultured Acidimicrobiaceae bacterium | reverse complement strand
ACCGCGAATCAGAACGGCAAGCCAAGCTTCCGAAACCCGCCGCTGAGGTATCTTCATGAGTGACCTGACAGTCAAACAAGTCCGTTCATCGATTGGTTCGAAACCCAAGCACCGTGGAACTCTTCGAGCACTGGGTTTAGGACGAATAGGAAAAACGAATACCCTGCCCGATAGACCTGAAATTAGAGGGATGATCCATAAGGTCGCCCACCTTATTGATGTAGAGGAAAGCTGAACAAGTAGACATGCTTAAACCACACGACTTACAACCAGCTCCAGGATCTAAGAAGCGAGCTAAACGCGTCGGCCGCGGAATCGCGGGCAAGGGCGGTAAAACAGCAGGACGAGGTACCAAGGGAACCAAGGCACGTAGCAAGGTTCCTGTCTGGTACGAGGGTGGACAGCTACCGCTCCAACGGCGACTTCCTAAAATGAAAGGCTTCACCAACCCTTTCAGGGTTGAGTATCAGCCAATCAATTTAGACACCATTGCCGAGTCTCAACTCGACGATGTCGACCCACAAGCACTGCTGGAAAAGGGTCTCGTATCTAAGGGCGCAATGGTAAAGATTCTCGGTCGGGGTGAAATCGATCGTCCCGTTACCGTTAAAGCCCATGCAGTATCGAAAAGTGCTGAATCAGCCATAACAGCCGCAGGCGGCACTGTTGAGATTTTGCCGCCTACATTTAAGGGCCCGCGGCCTCCAGCTCGCGGTAACCAGCACACCAACCGATAAACGGGGTTTACCTTGCTCGGAAGTATGCGCAACATCTTTCGTGTTCCAGATCTTCGGATGAAGATCCTGTTCACCATGGCCATTCTTGGCGCTTACCGGCTTGGTTCTCAAGTTCCGGTACCTGGTATCGATTTCGACGCGATTTTGTCACTGCGTGAAGAAGCGGATCAGACAGGCGGTGTCCTTGCTTTACTCAATCTCTTCTCAGGCGGCGCTTTAACAAACTTCGCTATCTTCGCCCTCGGCATCATGCCCTACATTACGGCGTCAATCATCATTCAAATCTTGACGGTTGCTATTCCCCGGTTGGAGCAGCTGCAGCAACAAGGCGCTGTGGGCCAGAAAAAGATCACTCAGTACACCCGATACTTAACGTTGGGTATCGCGTTTATCCAGGCCACTGGTATCACGTTTATTTTCGGACGCGGCCAGGGAACAGCACTCGGCAATACAAGCGCTGTAATTGTGATTCCCGATTTCACTTTCCCCCGTGTGGCGTTAGTCATTCTTTCGTTAACTGCGGGCACAGCTTTACTTATGTGGATGGGCGAACTCATTAGCCAAAGAGGTGTCGGCAACGGCATGTCACTTCTAATCTTTGCGTCAGTCGTGTCAACAATTCCCTTTGATGGAGCTCGTTTACGAGCCGTCGAAGGAAACTTCTATCTAGGAGCTGCCATCGTTGTTGCGATCGCAATGATGGTTGCGATTGTGTTTATCGAACAGGGCCAACGACGGATACCAGTCCAATTTTCAAAGCGCCAAGTTGGACGGAAAATGTACGGCGGACAAAACACATATATCCCCCTTAAGGTCAACCAATCCGGTGTCATTCCGGTGATCTTCGCTAGTTCTATTCTCTTCTTGCCCGTTCTACTGTCGAACGTAGCGAACTGGGGATGGTTTCAGACATTCGTAAACGACTATCTCACCCAACCAGACAGCATTGTTTACATTCTGTTCTTCGGCATGTTGATCGTTGGCTTTGCCTATTTCTACACATCGATTTCTTTCGATCCAGTGCGTCAGGCGGACAATATTCGTAAGCAGGGTGGCTTCATTCCTGGAGTCCGACCCGGGCCTCAAACCGAGCGATACCTAGCTAAAATTCTTAACCGTATAACCTTGCCCGGCGCCCTATTTATCGCCTTTGTGGCACTAATACCGACAGTCCTGCTCTCCGTTACAAGCGATCTGGGCGCCATGGGTGGCGGCGGTGCATCTATCGGCTTTGGAGGCGTCTCGATACTTATTGCTGCGGGCGTTGCTCTCGAAACTATGAAACAAGTAGACAGCCAGTTGCTTCAACGCAACTACGAAGGCTTTCTTAAGTAGCCGAGGTAGAACTAATGACTCGACTCGTGATCCTAGGAAAACAAGGGGCTGGTAAAGGCACCCAATGCGCTCTCTTAGTCGACCACTTTGGGATACCTCATATCTCAACTGGTGACATGCTTCGCGCTGCGGTGGCTGAAGGCACCGAGTTAGGTCTCAAGGCAAAAGCAATCATGGATGCTGGAGATCTAGTTTCAGATGAGTTGATTCTGGGAATTGTTAAAGAACGGCTAAGTCAACCAGATGCTCAGAACGGGTTTCTATTAGATGGATTTCCTCGGACAGATGCTCAGGCACAAGGTCTGGTCGAGATGCTTGCTCCTATGGACATAGATGCGGCTATCGATATTGAAGTACCCGACGACGTAGTTACGCAACGAATGCTTGCCCGCGGCCGTGACGATGACACACCTGAGGCGATAGAACGTCGACTGCAGCTTTACCAAGACGAAACGGCTCCACTGTTAGATTTCTTCTCTTCGCGAGGGGTTTTAGCGGCCGTAGATGGTCTCGGAACTGAACAAGAGGTCCAGGGCCGGATCATCAGCGCGATCGAAAGTCGAAACTGAGTATGTCTTTGAGATTGGTGCCTGCCCCCACTCCCGGTATGCTCTTCCTTCGGCTTGTTGGTCGATCCAACTCAGCCGCTTCCCCGATTGGTCGCATTTTTGGTGTTCTATTTGCCTCGCGACCCAAGCACCAGGTATCCCAATGAAGGTCCGCCCCAGCGTAAAAAAGATCTGTGATAAGTGTCGAGTCATTCGGCGTCATGGTCGCATACGCGTTATCTGTTCCAACCCGCGCCACAAGCAGCGGCAGGGATAGGAGTTTCTGATCTATGGCCCGTATCGCAGGTGTTGATATCCCAAGAGAAAAACGAGTGGAAGTTGCCCTCACATACATATATGGAGTTGGGCAGACTAGATCGTCAGATATATGTGAAGCGTTGAACATTGGTCGAGCCACTCGGGTTCGCGATCTGACTGATGAAGAAATCGTCAAAGTGCGAAACTTCATAGACGAGAACTACACCGTTGAAGGCGATCTCCGCCGAGACGTAGCTCAAGACATAAAACGAAAAATCGAAATTGGCTGTTTCCAAGGCATTCGCCACCGACGAGGTCTACCGGTGAGAGGGCAAAGAACCCACACCAATGCTCGTACCCGGAAGGGTCCACGCAAGACCGTTGCGGGTAAGAAGAAGGTCCTCAAGTGATCGCCGACAAAGAAAAAGACTGAAAGAAGAACATGGCGGATCCTCAACCATCAGCACGGCGGCCGCGCCGGAAAGAACGAAAGAATGTCGGCCACGGTGTCGCGCATATCAAGAGTTCGTTTAACAACACCATTATCAGTTTCAGTGACCAAAAAGGAAATGTGGTTTCTTGGGCGTCTGCTGGCAATGTTGGGTTTAAAGGTTCACGTAAATCAACCCCGTTTGCGGCGCAACAAGCAGCAGAAGAAGCAGCCCGTAAGGCTATGGAACACGGCGTTCGACGAGTTGATGTGCAAGTAAAGGGTCCTGGTTCGGGACGCGAGACTGCTATTCGCTCAATCCAGAACACTGGTATTGAAATTACTGGCATCAAAGACATGACGCCCGTGCCACACAACGGATGTCGACCACCCAAGCGACGGAGGGTCTGACTGATGGCACGCTACACAGGACCTAAAGCACGCGTTTCCCGCCGCTTGGGAATCAACGTTTGGGGTACGTCCGGTGAGACTAAAGCCCTAGAAAAGCGGCCGTACCCGCCAGGCGAACATGGCCGCGGCCGTCGTCGCAGCCAAAATTCTGAGTTCCTTGTTCAGTTGCAAGAAAAGCAGAAGGCGCGTTTCACGTACGGCATTACTGAAAAGCAGTTCCGAAATACATATGACGAAGCGGCAAGGCAACGAGGAGTTACAGGTGAAAACCTTTTGCGCCTCCTTGAGCTCAGGCTCGACAACATTGTGTATCGAGCTGGTTGGGCAGCAACTCGCCCTCAGGCTCGGCAGTTCGTAAGTCACGGACATATAAATGTCAACGGCAGACGGGTCAATGTGCCCAGCTTCCGTGCACGTAAAGGTGATGTGATCGAATTACGAGCCAAGGCTCGTGAAATGGTCACCATTCAATGGAATCTCGACGTTCTCGATCGTGCTGCCCCGATGTGGCTCGACGCTGGCGACAATGGCCAACAGGTCACTGTTCGAGAGGTTCCAAACCGCGAACAAATTGAAATCCCAGTTCGTGAACAACTCATCGTTGAGTTGTACAGCAAGTAATCCACCCCTGGCCCAATGGAGATATCGTGAGCATGCTCACCATGCAGCGCCCAACAGTTGAAGCCCTCGGAGACGAGCAAGACAATCGGCAGCGATTTGCTATCGGTCCTCTTGAACCAGGTTTCGGTCACACAATTGGCAATTCCCTGCGACGCACACTGCTGTCGTCGGTGCCTGGTGCGGCTATTACTCAAGTCAAATTCGACGGAGAAGCGGCTCTGCATGAGTTCGCAACCATTGATGGTGTAGTCGAAGATGTCACCGACCTTATTCTTAACCTCAAAGACATTGTGTTGATATGCCACAGTGATGAACCTGTAGCAGTGCGGCTTGATGTCTCAGGTCCCTGCGATCTCACCGCCGGTGATGTCGACTGGGGAACCGATGTTGAGTGCGTTAATGAAGATCTTCATATAGCTACCTTGAGTAACGATGGACGCTTGGCTGTCGATATCACTGTTCAAGAAGGACGTGGATATCTTTCATCTGAAACTCAAGACAGCACGTCAACTATCGGTGTGATCCCCATTGATGCATTGTTTAGCCCCGTGCGACGAGTAGCGATAGAGGTCGAGCCAACCAGAGTCGAGCAATCGACGAATTATGACCGGCTAATACTTGATATCGACACTGATGGCGCTATGACCCCCAGAGACGCACTTGCTTCAGCGGGAGATACTTTGGCTAGCCTCATTGGACTTATCGCTGAACTTAGCGAAGAGCCGCTTGGGTTAGAGATTCAAGAAATCGCTATTGTCGAAACATCCTCGCCCGAACTGGAACTGCCAATTGAAGATCTAGATTTGAGCGAGAGACCGAGAAATTGTCTCAAGCGCGGCCAGGTCAACAGCATCGGCGAATTACTCGAAAAGAGTATTGACGACTTGATGGCGATAACAAACTTTGGCCAAAAATCTCTAGACGAGGTCGTCCAGAAGCTTGATGAGCGTGGGCTAGCGCTCAAGGGCATGACCCCTTCGGTCATCCAATAGGAGCACCCTGATGCCAACCCCAAAAAAGGGCCGCCGACTAGGTGGCAGTTCAAGTCACCAAAGGTCAATGATGGCTAACTTGGCTGCGTCTTTATTCGCAGCTGAAGCTATTGAGACAACCGAAGCTAAAGCTAAGGCTCTTCGCCCGTACGCTGAAAAATTGATCACGAAAGCCAAAAAGGCTAGTGCTGGCTCTAATAGTCTGCATCGGCATCGTCAGCTTGTATCTCGCCTGAATGGGGATCAAGAGATGGCGCAGAAGTTGGTTGACGAGATTGGGCCAAGATATGAAGACCGACCTGGTGGGTATACCCGGATCTTAAAATTAGGCCCCCGTAGCGGCGACAATGCCCCAATGGCACTTATCGAGTTGGTTTAAACCCGCGCGTAGAATTTGGCTATGCCGGAATTAATCGAGCTAGCTGCTCTCCGAGAGTTCGACACCCCGACTATTTGCAATGCAATAGAAGTCATTGCTCCTGAGCGTCGGGTTGAAGGCTTTACAACGAAGCCGTTTATTTGTCATGACCCGGCCTTGCCTCCGATGGTCGGCTATGCGCGGACAGCCAAGATCATGGCGACAGAACCTTCAGGCCGAAATAAAGCTGATGACCTAGAGACCCGTATCGGTTATTTCAGTCACATAGCTGAAAGGCCCACCCCTACGGTGACCGTTATAGAGGACATTGATGATCCAGTCGGATTTGGGGCTCATTGGGGTGAGGTGAACAGTAACGTTCACAAAGGTCTTGGATCGGTTGGGGTCGTTACAAACGGTTCGATACGAGATGTTGACATGTGGGCTGAAGGATTTGGCGCGATAGCAGGTTCTTTGAGCCCATCTCACGGGTGGGTGCATGTCGTCGAATACGCGATCCCAGTAGAAGTTCACGGAATGGTTGTGCTGCCCGGTGACATCATTCACGCAGACTGTCATGGCGCAGTTGTGATTCCGGAGTCAGCGGTATCGGCAATTAAAAGTACTGTAGAGCGTCTCGAAAAAGCAGAAGCTCGGCTGATTGGTCCTTCTCAGCAACCTGAGTTCGATATTGAGGAACTTATAACTATTCTCGACCCCGACGGCAGAGATCATTAACTGCTCTATTTAGATGCTGTTACCGGTTCGGTATCTCGACCAGAACGCAGCAATGTTCCTGGTCTAGCGTCGGTGAACTGACCGTCAAGAACTGCCTGTTCGCCATTGATGAAGACATGATGGACTCCTATGGCTTCGCTATAAAGACGCCATGCCCCTCCAGGAAGATCTTCGCGCACCTCAATCTCTGCTGGGGCTACGGTTTCAGAGTCAAAAATCACTAAGTCTGCGCACCATCCGTGTTCAATTCGGCCGCGATCTTTTAATCCGTAGAGGCGAGCGGGTACATCGGTGAGCTTTTGGATGGCGCTTTCAAGACTCAAGAGGTTTCGATCTCGAGCTGCTGCTAGAAGGTATGTTGAATAGTTGAAGGTCGCTAGAAAATCTAAGTGAGCGCCGGCATCTGATGCTCCGATCAGACAACGTTCGTCGTTCCACAGTTCTTGTCGCAGAGCCCAAGACTCTTCATTGTCACCAGCGGCTGGTGGGTACAGACCAGTTTTGAGGTCATCCTCGACCACGATTTCGCATAATGCTTCCCAAGGGGTTTTCCCCAGCTCTTCGGCGATATCGCCGATGGTGCGTCCCTCAAGATGTTTTAAGTCCTCTTTTGATACTTCTCCTACGGTGAGGCGTTCCCAACGGGCGACACCTCGGAAAGCGCTTGGCTTTTGAGCGTCTTCATTTAGTTTGTTTCGACGTTCTGGGTCTGACAGCAACTCCAGCTTCTCGTCACCGGATAGAGCCATGGGTTCTGCCCAGCCGTGCAATGTGTCGAGTAAGAAACCGCTTTCGAAACACAATCTGCTTTCGGCTGGCATAGGTGCTGTTAGCGCAATCACTCGACCACCCTGCTCAGCAGCGAAATCTGAAGCTTGCAATTTCTCTTCAATGAGTTCAGCTTGCCGAGCGTTAACGAAAATGACGTTCCAGTTAAGGGGCCTATCCGCCGCAACCGACATGTCTGTTAGCAATTGGTAGACCTCGTTGTCGAATCTTTCGATAGTGGGTATGAATTCAAGAGCTACAGCTGGAGTGTCTTTGAGTACCGCACATAGTTCGACGAGTTCTTTCTCCGAAGCGTGGCGGGACGGTACAGCGTCTCCATCAGCATCATTGTGTGTTTTTGCCCAAGACGAACTGAATCCCAGCCCACCGGCTGCGATGCTTTCAGCCAAGAGTTCCTTCATGGCTTGTAGCTCATCGTCAGACGCGAACTCACCCACCGATCGTTCGCCCATAACGGTGCGACGTAACGCGCTGTGCCCGACAAGAAATCCTGCATTGGGCATCAAGCTGCCATCGATGGCATCGAGGTATTCACCAAAGGTCCTCCAATTCCATGGAACTCCTTGCTGAAGTGAAGTCAGGGGCATTCCCTCAACTCTCGCCAACATCTGCATCATGTAGTCGCCATGCTCTGGTTCTAAAGGTGCAATAGTGAAACCGCAATTACCGCTGATAACAGTGGTCACACCGTGTAAAGGCGATGGTGACAAGGTTGTGTCCCAAAAGACCTGAGCATCAAAGTGAGTATGAACGTCAACAAATCCTGGGGCGACTACCAGACCTTTCGCATCGATCTCGTGAACGCCGCTCTCGGACACTTCACCAACAGCCGCTATGCGGCCATCTTTTATCGCAACGTCAACCATTTGGCCGGGAGTGCCCGTGCCATCAACTACAAGACCGTTTCTAATAACAACATCAAACATCTTTAGCCTCCAACGCCAATATGAAACTACCTTCCTAGTAGTGACCTTTGCCCAAACTGTAAGAATCGACCTCGCATACAAGGGGACTGACTTTCGAGGTTTTGCCGAAAACCCGGGTGTTCGGACAGTTGGTGGGGAACTCCGCAGCGCGCTTGAACAAATACTCGGCGAAACTATTGAGCTGACGGTTGCAGGTAGAACTGACGCTGGTGTTCACGCAACAGGGCAAGTCGTGTCCTTTCGAACTGGTAGCTCGCGTCTTGATTGTGAACGTTTAGTCGTTGCACTCAACAGAATGTGTAGCCCTGATATGCGAGTGCACGCGGTGACAGCAGTGAACGATGACTTCAATGCTCGTTTTTCTGCAAGTGAACGGATGTACCACTACACCGTTCTGAACGCGCCTCAAGGCGATCCGCTGTGCGCCGATCTTGAGTGGCACATACCAGAGCCACTAAATGTTGATGCGATGAACCAAGCCGCTGGTTTGTTTTTGGGGGAACACGATTTCACGTCTTTTTGCCGGAGGCCGAAAGGGCAACCTGAATCGGTGTTGATCAGAAAGATTCGCTCAGCTAAATGGGTACCGCTTACTCAAGAACGCATTTGTTTCGAAATAGCTGCGAACGCGTTTTGTCACCAGATGGTTAGATCATTGACCGGGTTTTGCGTAGCCGTCGGTTTAGGAAAGTGTGATGCCAACACGTTTGAAGCTGTTCTAAAAGCCAAAGATAGGGCGGCTGCACCTCCTATAGCTCCTCCCCATGGGTTGGTATTGAAGCGTGTGACCTATGGGGCAGCCGATGAGCAGGATCGATAAACAACAAATCACTCGTTGTTGCTGTTTGTCGTTTCAACTAACGGCCCGTAGCCTTAATGCCCGGCCACTTCACACCTGTGCTGGGCCAAACTTGAAACAGTGATGTTTCCGAAGAGTCGAGAGGTTGACGCATAGTGCGTACCTATTCCCCCAAAGCGAGCGAAATCCAACGGCAGTGGTTTGTTGTGGATGCCGAGAACTTGGTGCTAGGTCGAATGGCCACTGAGGTAGCCCGAATTCTCCGTGGAAAACATAAGCCCACCTTCGCTCCGCATCTGGACTGTGGCGATCACGTCATCATTCTTAATGCAGCAAAAGTTGTTCTCACTAACGAAAAAGCAGAAAAGAAGCTTGTTCATCGTCACTCGGGTTACCCAGGTGGCCTTAAGTCACAAACGTATGCTGACCTACTTGAACGACAACCTGAAGATGCGATTCGTCGGACTATCAAGGGAATGTTGCCAAGTAACCGTCTTGGTGCCCAGATGCTGACCAAATTGAAGGTGTATGCGGGCTCAGAACACCCACATGATGCACAGAAACCAGAAGTACTGACATTAGAAAAAGCCGTAGCGAAAGCCTGAGACTAAGAGATAAATGACTGCTCCACTAACCCAGACAACAGGTAGACGTAAAGAAGCTGTCGCTCGCGTGCGACTCCGCCCAGGTACTGGCGTCATTACCTGCAACAAGCGATCCTTTGACGACTATTTCACTTCGTCCGTTCACCGACTCTTAGTTACCGAGCCTCTTCGTCTCGTCGAACAGCTCGAGGCATTCGATATTGATGCAACCCTCGACGGGGGAGGCCCAGCAGGTCAAGCCGGAGCTCTTCGATTAGGAATAGCTCGGGCTCTTATAGAACTAGACCCAGAACAACGTCCTGTGCTCAAAGCTGCCGGACTGTTAACTCGAGACGCTCGAGCTAAAGAGAGCAAGAAGTACGGTCTCAAGAAAGCCCGTAAGGCACCGCAGTACTCCAAGCGGTAAACCTCAAAGGAGTCGAGATGACCTTGTCATTCGGCACCGATGGTGTTCGTGGCCCCGCGCCCGAAATACTCGATCAAAGATTTGTTACGTGTCTCGCTGTAGCGGCGACTGAAATCTTGTCGGCTGATCGCTGGATAGTTGGACGCGACACCCGAGAATCAGGACCTGCTCTATCTGAAGCAATCTTGTCAGCGATCGCTTCCACCGGGTTACCTGCTGTGGACTCCGGGATTATTCCAACACCAGTCGTCGCATACTTATCGAAGATTGAAAACTCTGGTGGAGTTGTGGTGTCGGCATCCCACAACATATGGACTGACAATGGGGTGAAGATCTTTGCGCCCGGGGGTCGCAAACTGTTCGACGTAGAGCAGACGATGATCGAAAAGAGGTTGAATGAACTTCTATCGGATACAAAGCCAATATCTGAACAAAGCTCGGAGCCGACCAAACACCCCAACCCGGCCGAGGCATGGGTGAACTCAATTGCCGATGCAATAGAGAACCGGTCCCTAGAGGGAGCTCATGTCGTTATTGACTGTGCGAATGGCTCAGCCTCGTATATAGCAGAGGACCTTTTTCGTGGGCTTGGGGCCAGAGTTGACATTATTAATGCCTCACCCGATGGACGAAATATCAACCAGAGTTGTGGTTCAACTCATCCCGAAAATCTCTGTGAGGTTGTCCAATCCTCTGGAGCTGATTTAGGACTTGCGTTAGATGGTGACGCCGATCGCCTCATTGCCGTCGCGTCTAACGGGGCACTTATTGACGGGGATCGACAGCTTTGTTTGTTTGCAACTGACTTAGACCAACGTGACCTGCTTCTCAACAGAAGTGTGGTTATCACCGTGATGTCGAACTTCGGGTTACGACAAGCTATGCAGCAAGCCGACATAACCACTATTGAAGTACCGGTGGGAGATCGGAACATTCTGAGCCGGCTAGATGACGGAGAGGCCGCTTTAGGAGGAGAACAGTCTGGGCACCTCATATTTCGAAGACATGCGACTACCGGTGATGGACTTCTTAGTGGAGTGCTACTCACCGATCTACTCCTTCGCAGTGGGAGCAACAGCGCAGAGTTGGCTGGTGACGCGATGCAGCAATTCCCACAGGTACTCCTCAACGTGCCCGTCGCTTCCAAATCTCTGACAATCACGGCAGATATACGTGACGAAATCGAGATAACTGAAGACCGTCTCGGCAGTGATGGACGGGTTCTAGTTAGGGCTAGCGGGACAGAAGCTGCAATTCGGGTAATGGTCGAAGCAGTTGATGAGGCCCTGGCACACCGCGAAGCAGAGCGCCTAGCGAACATCATTAGCTCCGCTATCAGCTAGGCCGCGAATAACACCAGCTGCACCGGCGCTACCCTCAACAGTATGTGCGGCATCATCGCTGTTCTTCGAGGACAGGAATCCCGAGAACCACTAACTCTCGAGGTGATCCTTCCGCGTCTCAGTTCTGCAGTCACTTTGCTTGAATCTGCTCTTGGAGATTCTGAAAATATTTCAACGCACATAACACAAGCAGGGGATTCGCTTGCTGAAACGGACAAAGCACTGCGCACTGTTCCCGGGATCAGCATGCTTGTCTTCGACCGGTCTTCGGCATTGGCGATTCAGGGAGAAACTCTGCGAGCTAAGCAAGCTCTTGAAACGATCGACAAACACCTAGATCACTCTTCCACCGACCTAGAACAGCTGAATTCATCCTTGGTCCAAGTGCGTGACTCGCTTTGGGCGATCGAACGAGATCACCTGCGAACCGCTGAAGCGATTATTGAATTAGCCGGAGGAACACCAGACTCCAATTCCCTGCCAGGACTGATGTCAATTCAGACAGCTCTTTCAGCCTTAGATCGGCTGGAGGTGCGTGGACGAGACTCAGCAGGTATTGAAGTCTTTGTAGCGAACCATAACCTCCCAGCGAGCGTTCTAGAAGGCCCGCGATTTAAAGACTTGGTTCTGCGGTCAGGTGCAATCCGCGACTGTGGCGGACACATAGCCTTTATCTATAAGAACGCTGTGGAAATTGGAGATCTTGGCGACAACAGCCAAGTGATTAGAGCCGCGATACGTGGTGATGAAATATTACAAGAAGCCTTGCTGGGCCCTGAAGCCACCGTCGCTGTTCTTGGCCACACCCGCTGGGCAAGCGTTGGTGTTATTTCCGAAGCGAACGCCCACCCCGTTGACTCACAAGAAACTGGCAGTAACGACAAACCGTATGTCTCGGCGGTGCTTAACGGCGACATAGATAACTACATGGATCTCACCGAACTTGAGAACCTAAGTATCGCCCCAGAAATCACCACCGACGCCAAGATCATTCCTCCGCTCATCAGTAGAAAACTCGCCTCAAGTGCTAGTGACCTAGAAGCATTTCGTGCGACCGTTTCAACCTTCGAAGGTTCGATGGCTATCGCTAGTCATACTGCAGAACAACCTCACAAACTTTCGCTAGCGCTCAGAGGAAGCGGACAAGCCATATATGTCGGTATTGCAGACAATTCCTACATCGTTGCTAGCGAACCATACGGGGTCATAGAAAATGCCTCCCGATGGTTAAGGATGGACGGAGAAAAACCTGCAGACCCTAGTAATCCCATATCAAGCGCAGGCCAAATCATCCAACTCGACGCAACTGCGGCAGGGAATCTCGCAGGCATAACGCGTCTCGCGTACGACGGAACTGAACTACCCGTTCGAGAAGATGAAATAACGACCGCTGACATCACCACCCG
>CAJWBN010000066.1 GCA_913020735.1 uncultured Acidimicrobiaceae bacterium | reverse complement strand
CCCAGAGGATCATGAACTTGATCGGATGCGACAACACGTCGAGGTCGCCATGGAGCAGGGCGCTTGCGGCTTTTCGACAGGACTTATCTACCGACCAGGACGATGGTCCGAGACTGAAGAAGTACTTGAACTCGCAAAAGTGGTAGCCCCTTTCGGTGGCATATATGCGACACATATGCGCAACGAAAACGACTACCTTCTCGAGGCAGTTGACGAGGCATTAGAAATCGGTTCAAAAGCCGGAGTAGCGGTCCAAATCAGTCATCACAAAGCTGCGGGCAAAAAAAATTGGGGAAAAGTTAAAGAGTCGTTGGCGAAAGTTGACGCGGCTGTAGCTGAAGGAGCGCGGGTGACTCTCGATGTTTATCCCTACACCGCTGGTAGCGGACCGATGATTCAATATTTCGATATAGAAAATCCAAACCCTGAGCTTGCTCAAGCTATTCAACTGGCCTCTTGTCCCGCGTTTCGAGACTACGAAGGTCGAATGCTTGTCGACATAGCCGCCGAACTTCAAATCACAGCGCCAGAAGCGGTCCGCCATATTCTCACGGCGCCTGAGGGAAAGCAGACAATCTGTATTCAGCACACTATGGATGAAGGTGACATCCTTTCCAATTTGCGTCATGACCGGGTGATGATTGGTTCAGATGGCATACCAGATTTAGACGGCCGACCTCACCCACGGCTGTTTGGCACCTTTCCCCGTGTCTTGGGCCGTTATGTAAGAGAACAAGGAATCCTCGACTTAGAAAGCGCTATTAGACGTATGACTTCGCTTTCTTGTGACGTTCATGGTCTCACTGACCGAGGGCGGATAGCCGAAGGCAACTGGGCAGACCTGGTGCTGTTCGACCCAGATGTAGTAGTTGATGTCGCTAGTTACGAAGACCCCAAACAAGAGTCTCTTGGAATTCGAAACGTATGGGTGAATGGGCGGATGGCCTTTGGTGAGGGAACCCACACCCAGTCGGGTAACGGCAAGGTCCTCAGGTATCGCGAGCACTAAACGCTAGACAGAGCGAGGCGCGGGTACGCTGATAGCTGTGTCGTTGACTTAAGCCTGGTTCGACACGCAACCAGTCACCGCAAGGTGGCGTCCGCATACGCCGCTTGTGTGGCGTTAAGCAGTCGAAAGTTCTCCCACTTGACAACGACTTTTGTAGAACTCGGTGTTCCCCAAGACCTAATAGATGCTTTAGCTGAACAGGGAATCGAATCCCCTTTCGCTATTCAGACGCTCGCCATTGGAGATGCAATGGCAAGACGAGATGTTTGCGGCAAAGCGAAAACTGGATCAGGTAAAACACTTGCATTCAGTTTGCCAGCGATAGCACACACGGAACGAAACAAAGATGGCAAGCCCACCACCTTGATGTTGACCCCTACCCGGGAATTAGCAAATCAGATAACAGGCGTAGTTGAACCGCTTGCGGAAGCTCGCCAGCTACGCACTATCGCTGTTTACGGTGGCACGAACATCGATAGGCAAATCGAAACGATCAACAAGGGAATCGACATCATCATCGCCACCCCCGGCCGTCTGATTGACTTGATCGAAAGAAAAGCCATGGACGTTGCATTGGTCGAGTGCGTCGTTGTTGACGAAGCGGATCGAATGGCTGATATGGGGTTTCTGCCCCAGGTCGAATGGATTTTGCGCCATATACAAGTCAAACATCAAACGATGCTCTTCTCGGCGACATTAGACGGCGCCGTAGACACCGTGGTTAAACGCCATCTTACGGACCCGGTGTTTCACGAAGTGGATGAACCTGAAGTAACGGTAAGCGAAATGGGTCACGTGTTTATGTCCGTCCACAAAATGAACAGGGTTCAAGTAGCGGCGCGCATCATCGGACAAGCCACAAAAACCATGCTGTTTACTCGAACTAAAAGAGGCGCAGACCAACTTGAACGGGAGCTTCGCTCCGAAGGAGTAAAAGCGGCAGCGATTCATGGCGATCTCCGACAATCACAACGAGAGAAAGCGCTTCGAGACTTTAGTGGTGGTGGCTTGAAAGCTTTGGTAGCCACAGACGTGGCTGCTCGCGGCATCCATGTTGATGATGTGGACGTGGTGATTCACTACAACCCGCCGGAAGACCACAAAACGTATTTGCATCGATCGGGACGCACCGCTCGAGCGGGCGCAGCCGGAACAGCCGTCACCATGTTCTTGTGGGATGAGGAACTGCAGGTTCGGCAACTTCAGCGTCGACTCGGCTTAAAACTGCCTTTACATGAAATATTCTCCAACGATTCCAGACTTGACAACCTGCCCGCGTGGGTACATCAACAGGCTTGAGAATTAATGAAATGGCGTTGCCACCAACAGTCGCTGTAGCAGCTAACGCACTGGCTGAGCGCCTAGAGGCGGGCGAAACAGATGAAGCGCTAATAGTTGAATTAGCCGAGTTAGGACAGATCAGACAGAAAGATCTCAATGATCATCGCGCTAATGGAGCCGTATTCACTCCTTATTCCATTGCAGAAGAACTGGTTCGCGAAGTTGGGATCAATGTGGAAGACAGCGTCTGCGACCCGTCGGTAGGCCCAGGAGTTTTCTTACTCGCAGCCGCAGAACACAAATACCGTCAGGGCGAAAAAGTTCCTTCGATAATTAAGAACCTACGAGGGATAGATATTGATCCAGTGACAATCGAAGTTGCGCGGACCACGTTGCAATTGTGGGCGTTTTGGAGAGGGCAAGAATGGCTGCCAGTTGATCAACTGGTCGTTGGAGATGCTCTTCTAGATATGCCCGTTGACTGGTACGGCCACTGCGATGTTGTCATCGGAAACCCGCCTTTTCTCGGTCAACTTAAATCGGAGACAGCTCGTGACTCTATTCGGGCAGAAACCCTAAAAGAAAGATTCGGGAGCTGTTACACGGCTTATCTCGACGAGAGCATGTTGTTCCTCCTTTTAGGTGTCGAGCTAAGCAGCGAAAACGGAAGAGTCGCATTAATTCTTCCTGCCTCCTTATTAGGTTCTAACTCGAGTCGCCTGGCAAGAGAATGGATCGATCAAAGGTTGCCCTTGAAAGACCTATGGGTCGGCGGCAGATCTGTATTCGAAGTTGCTGCTGTAGAAGTGGTTGCACCGATACTCCGAGAACGACAAAGCCGAAATTGCCGAGTGGTTAGTCACGAATCAAGAAAAACTATTGAGATTCCAGCCGTTGCAGACGGTCAGTGGTCGCGACTGCTCGCGGCGCTGAACGGAACCCCAGTCGTTAATCTCGACGGCGGAGAGGTCCTAAGTGATCAAGCATCAGTAACGGCAGACTTCCGAGACGCTTACTACTGGTTGGCAGAACGGGTGATGGAATCTGATGGGGAGGATCTTCGACCCAAGCTGGCGACAGTCGGGCTTATTGATCCATTTCGTTTCATGCACGGCCAGGTTCAAACTCGATTTGCGAAACAGAAATTTGATCGCCCTGTTATTGAAATCGAACGTGATCCACCTCCAAAGTTGTCGAAGTGGCTAGATAAAAAACTGGTACCGAAACTGTTAGTTGCTACTCAGACCCGGATAGTTGAGTGCTACGCGGATTCCAATGGGGGACTGCTTCCGTCGACGCCACTGTTGTCGGTCATCCCAGCCAAAGAAACTCAACTATGGCATTTGATGGCTGCAATAGCCTCACCAGGTGCATCTGCTTGGCTCGCATGTATCGCAGCTGGTACAGGACTTAGTCAAACGACAATCCGTATTCGGGCATCAATGTTGGCGAACCTTCCTCTGCCGTTACCTTCCGAAAATTGGGATGAAGGAGCATATTTAGCCCGCAAAATCCAAGAAGAAACACCTGGCGAACAGATCTACATTCGGTTCGGAGAAGTTATGAATCAGGCCTATAACGCCCCTTCTGATGCTCTTCTCGCGTGGTGGTTAGAGCGACTCCAAAAAAAACAGCCTTGACCTGGTGGGTAAGGCCTCAGGTAGCCTTTTAGTTCAGCCCCGGAGCAACTAGTGCCTGAAGCAACTGATACCCCCAAATCCTCAGGAACAGGCCACCCTCCCGCGTCTGGTGCCTGGTTCGAAACAATGCCGCCTGGGAACAGGCGATTCTTCGAACTTTCGCCTGATCGCCCCTATGTGCTCGAGAGTGGCGCTGAACTATCAACGCCTCAGGTTGCATATGAAACATGGGGCAACCTGGATGCTGCTGCAACTAATGCCATCTTGGTGTGTCATGCCTTAACTGGTGATGCGCACGCGCATGGAGACACCGGACCGGGTCAACCAACACCTGGATGGTGGAACGACTTTATTGGTCCAGGAAGACCACTCGATACGGATCGTTTCTTCGTAGTCTGCGCAAATGTTTTGGGTGGCTGCCAGGGCAGTACCGGTCCTGCTTCGATAAATCCGATAACCGATCAACGGTGGGGCGGGGACTTCCCGGTCGTAACTATCCGGGATGTCGTGAGATCTCAAAGAGCCCTAGCGCAGCATCTGGGAATACAACGGTGGATGGCTGTTGTTGGAGGATCAATGGGAGGTATGCAAGCCCTGGAATGGGCGGCCAGTTACCCCGACCGCTGTGGCTCTCTCGTAATTATTGCGTCGACAGCTGCCGCATCAGCTCAACAGATCGCATGGAGCCAAGTAGGCAGACAAGCAATCCTTGATGACCCCGCGTATAAAGAAGGACATTATTACGAGGCGAAGCCAGGAGATGGCCCACATCTGGGATTAGCGAACGCGCGACGTATAGCGATGATTCATTACAGAAGTGATGAAGAATTTGATCGTCGATTTGGAAGACACAGCAACGATCCTGTGGAACCTTTCCGGCTGGAGCACAGGTTCGACGTCGAAAGCTATTTGGACTATCAAGCTGCCAAGTTTCAGTGGCGCTTTGATGCGAACACCTATCTAGTGATGAACAAAATGATGGATCTTCATGACATTGGTCGCGGCCGTGGTGGCGTCGAACAGGCCCTAAAACGAGTTACTTGCCCAAGTTTGCTGATGAGTGTCCGCACCGACTTCTTATACCCCCGTCATCAACAGATTCGGGTGGTCGACGCGCTCAAAGGTCGAGTGCCCGTCGAACATATCGATATAGACAGTGATAACGGACATGATGGTTTCTTAACCGAGCCAGAACAGACTGGCGCGCCTATGGGGGAATTCATCAGCAAAGTCGCCAAAGGTTCTATCGCCTAAAAAGTGAGACCGTCGTTTAATCTGATGAAGTTGACAAGAGATCATCTACTTCATCCAATTCAACTTGGCTAAGACGCCATCCCGATGCCTGAGAGTTAGCTAACACCTGTGCGGCGCTAGTCGCTCCGGCAATCACACTCGGAATCTCAGGTTTAGATAGCAACCAAGAAAAAGCAAGATCCAGTATTGAACGATCCCTATTGCGCAACCAACGGGTCAGTCTCTCGACGGCGGCCAGGTTGCGGTTTGTCAGAAAAAGCTTGAGACGCTCCTCGGGCCATTCGGCAAGTCGAGTGCCTGGACGTGGTCCCTGTGCTGTAACTTTTCCTGTCAATAATCCAGACTCAAGAGGGAAAAAAGGTAGGAACCCAACTGCCTGTTCGCGGCACACGTCGAAGACCTCAGATTCGGGTTCTCGGTATAACAAGGAATACCGATTTTGTACGGTCCGGTACGAAGCCAGCGCTTCTCTTCGCGAAATGTCTACCGCTGAGTCGAGACGCTCAGCGTCGTAGTTCGAGCATCCAATTTCTCGTACTTTGCCTGCTACCACCAGATCGTTGAGAGCTTCAAGCGTTTCACGTTCAGGAACTTGTTCGTCGGGCGTGTGTATTTGAAATAGATCGATCCAGTCGGTATCAAGCCTGCGCAAACTTCTGTCGACAGAGCGACGAACCCATTCGGCACTTCCACCGGTTAAACCAAGGTCAACATCTCGGAGACCAAACTTAGTTGCGACAACTACTTGGTCTCGGTGGCCCTTCATGGCTTGGCCCAGCATTTCCTCGGATGCACCTGAACCATAAACATCTGCTGTATCGAAAAAGTTGATGCCGGTATCTAAACAAGCTGCAAAAATTTCGTTAGTGACGTCTTGGTCGACCCGAGTGCCAAAGTTATTGCAACCTAAACCCACCTCGGATACTTCAAGTTCGCCAATCCGTCTTATTTCCACGGTCGGATCATAGGAGCGTATGGCGCTACCGTCATTATGTGCCCGAACTAATCGAAGTAGAAATCTACCGAAAAGCGGCCGCCCGCACCGTTGGTAGGACGGTTTCCACTGTCTCGGTTTCCGGTAACAATTATTTGCGTGGGGGAACCTCTCATGCTGATCTTCGATCCGCGGTATGCGGAGGCCAATTAGGTCGCGTCCGGCGAAAAGGAAAACTCCTTCTACTGGAAATAGGCAAAACAGTTGTTGGGGTGCGGTTCGGAATGACTGGGAGACTCATCGTGGATGGCGAAGTTACGATTAACGAATTGTTGTACACGACTGACGAAGTTAAAGACCGCCATGTCCGTTTCTCGCTCGGGTTCAACGACGGAGGCACGTTGGTCGTGTTGGATCCGCGAGCTTTTGGAAACGTGGAACTTAACCCGGACGAATCTTCGCTAGGGCCAGATGCGATGCGCATATCCAACAATGCCCTGCAGGGGCTATTTCAGAAGAGCAGATCGACTCTCAAAGCGTTGCTCTTAAATCAACAAAAAATTTCAGGGATTGGCAATCTCTTGTGTGATGAGATTCTTTGGAGAAGCGGAGCGGCCCCGGCCAGAATCAGCTGCTCCTTGAATTGTGACGAGATAGAAAGAGTCTCCTCTGCGGTGAAGACCACAATTAGAGACCTAACTAAACGGGGTGGGTCGCACCTGGGAGAACTGCAGCCGCAGCGACACCAAAAAGGTGTGTGTCCCTTAGATGGCGCCCGACTTAATCAAAGCACAGTCGCCGGTCGAACTTCCTGGTGGTGCCCTGAACACCAGCTTTGAATTGAGGTAGCTACTCTAAAGCTGTGTCACTCTTCGGCTTGCTGTCTCAACAATCTCAAACAGCCGTTGGAACAGGCTCGCAAAAATGGTGGTTACTAGTGGCGGCGTTGTTCTTAGTTTCGCTGTTCCTGAGTGCGGTGTTTATCAAAGTTTGGCGCAGGACTTTGCCACCCGCGCGCGCTCCGTACATCCCTCCAGATTTGGTCTTTTCGGTTGTCGAAGAAATTGACCTAAATGAAAAGAATGAAACGCGGCAGGTAGAGCCCGGGCTAGGTTCAGGCGATGGCCGATGGATTCAACCCCCAAGAAATGATTGATCGCTTTCGAGAACGTGCGGAAGCTGTGAAAAAACGAAACCTTCCTGCTGTGGGTGGAGAGGAACGCAGGCTGTTTATAGAGCAAGCCGAACGCGATTTTATGGATTTTTCAATAATCGCCGATGCATCACCAAATGTAGAAAATGGGATCCTTAATTTGGTGATTGACCTGCGACCAACGACTGATTCTTGAAGTCGGTGGCCTTGATCAGTTGAGCATGAGGTCTGTCTTGGTACAGTGACGCATTGCTGCGGATGTAGCTCAGTTGGCTAGAGCGCAACCTTGCCAAGGTTGAGGTCGCCGGTTCGAATCCGGTCATCCGCTCAAAATGATTGCCCTCAATCTTTAGAGATTGAGGGCAATCTCTTTTCTATTTGGCAGAGATTCTGGTAATCGATTCAACAGCATGTATTGTCAGGTCAGGTTCTTGAGATAACTCAGGAACCTGACCTGAGGAGTTCAATTGGTTGCACCCGCCTCGGTGGAACACAATCAGCCCAGTTTTACTCGGTTCCTCAAATTCACGCTTCCGTACTCGGCTGTTCATCTTGCGTGCTTGTTCGTCTTTGTCGTTGGAGTTAGCTGGTTCGCGCTCGCCGTCTCTGTGGTGGTCTACTTGATGCGTGGCTTCGGAATAACGGGCTTCTATCACCGCAAATTTAGCCACCACGCATTCAAGACCGGCAGGGGCATGCAATTTGTCGGTGCTTGGCTTGGTACCAGTGCAGCCCAAGGTGGCCCACTGTGGTGGGTGGCGCACCACCGCCGGCACCATCGAGTTTCTGATCAGCCGGGGGACCTGCATTCGCCTAAAGTCGAAGGCTTTGCCACGGCCCATCATGGTTGGCTAACGCGTCCGGATGCGGACCCATGCCACCTCGATGAAGTTGCTGACCTGGCTGTGTTTCCCGAATTGCGTTGGTTGGATCGAAATGCGTGGGTGCCGATCCTTTCGACAGCCTTCGGTCTGTTCTTCTTCGGGATTCTGGTTGGTCGAGTGGCACCTTGGACCGGAACCGATGGCCCGCAACTAGTCATATGGGCATTCTTCATTAATACCGTGGTGTTATGGCACGTGACCTTTGCTGTTAACTCTGTATGCCACCGTTGGGGAAAACGGCACCACAACACCAAAGATGACAGCCGCAACAACTGGCTGATAGGCATCTTTGGATTAGGGGAAGGTTGGCACAACAACCATCATCGCTTCCCAGGCACGTCCCGACATGGGTTTAAACGAAGCCAATTGGATTTCACGCACTTAGTCATTAGGACGCTTGCTCGGGTTGGGTTAGCTCATGACCTGCATCCGGTGCCTGCGCGATTGTGGCTTGGCTCTAAGCCATCTCGGTGGACTAGCTAAACCACAAAAATTGACGCCGTTCAACGTGCGATCAGCATCGTTGCTGTGAAAGAGTTAAAGAATTCGATCGATAGGGAGATCTCAATGGGTTTACTTGATGGACGCATCGTTCTTATAACTGGTGCTGGTCGTGGGATAGGCCGCGAACACGCGTTACTTATGGCGTCCGAAGGAGCCAAAATCGTAGTTAACGATCTAGGCGGTGGTGTAGATGGTTCTGGTAAAGACACCGGGCCAGCGGAAGAAACAGCACAAGAGATTCGTGACATGGGCGGCGAAGCAGTCGCCAACAACGATTCAGTAACAGACTGGGAAGGCGCTCAACGGATGGTCAACGCTGCTGTTGAAGCGTTCGGAGATCTACACGTTTTAGTTAATAACGCTGGAATTCTGAGAGACCGGGTCGTCGTTAACATGACCGAAGGCGAATGGGATGCCGTAATTGATGTTCATATGAAAGGCCACTTTTGTCCCACTCGCTGGGCAGCGGCCTATTGGCGAGAGCAGACTAAAGCGGGCGTGGAAGTGGACGCCGCAATTGTCAATACTGCCTCCGGAGCGATGCTTGGAAATCTGGGACAACTCAATTATTCAGGAGCTAAAGCTGGCATAGCAGCAATGACGCTTGTAGGTGCAGGTGAACTCGCTCGATATGGGGTAAGAGTCAACTGTTTGGCTCCTATCGCACGTACCCGAATGACCCTACAAACGCCTGGGCTTGAGGAAGTCGTAGCAGCTCCCGAAGATCCTTCAGATTTCGACTTATATGACCCAGCAAATATAAGTCCCTTGGTTGGCTACCTAGCTACCGAAGGGTGTCCGTTTACTGGCGGTGTCTTCCATGTAGGAGGCAACGAAGTTGGACTCTATGGTGGCTGGTCCCTTGCTGACGAGGACATTCTGGCGACCGATGGTCGTTGGACCGTCGGTGATCTGCAAGCCAAAGCGCCTCAGCTGCTTGATGGACGCAGCAACCTCGCCTCGGTTACCACCTCAATTGGTGACACCTTTAAAGGTTTCGGTAAACGACAGCCATCTGAATAACGGGCGACTTTAATAGTCCGCCAAAAAGCGCCCACTTTGGGCGTCTAAAGCTGCGGCGTACAACCTTGTGAGCATTGCCTCAAAGAGTTGTCGGCTTTCATCATTCGGCGTCTCAATGTTCGAGAGGTTGTTGGCGAGCATTCCCATCCACCATAAGTGGGCTTGCTCGTAGTCCTCGCGAACAGAAATGGTTTCAGATATTGCTACGCCGTGGCCGATCAAAGTCGCCACATAAGTTGCAATAAGTTCTTCTTCCAGCAAGCGTCGATTTTCGACCGTCAGGTTGGTGCCTAGGAAAAAAGATAAATCGGTAGCTCCGCCGCTGAACATAGCTGTTTGCCAATCGATAACGCTCACATCGTCGTTGCTACCAAACAGCATGTTGGCTAATCGATAATCCGCATGGGTGATTGTCATGGGCTTTGAGACCAGGTCTCTTTGCCATCCGCCCAGTAAGGGCACGAAGTCGTGTAACCACTCAATTCCTTGGTCGGGGAGCACATCACCAAAACGAGAAGTGAATCTTGGTAGAGAGGCCGCCATTGCGTTACCCAGGCCCTCCACCACACCTTTCCCATCGATCCCAGGTACCCAACTAAGGGAGGAACTTCGTGATTTATTCCAAAAAGGAGCGTGTAACTGAGCTAGGGCTTCAACTGCAAGGTGAGCTTGATCGGCCGAAGCACCTTTTAGCTGATCGCCCGGGCTTGCCGGATGCAAATCATCCAAGATCAATATGGCCTTATCACCCTCGATGAAATTGGCTCTGCAAATAGGTACCGGAGTAGTGATGAGAGGAGCCAAACGCGAGTAAAACTCTGCTTCACGTGCCCAGACGTTAAGCATGGTTCCTACAGTTCGTCCGCCTGGGTCTTGAGTCGGGTGCTTCACGACAAACCGGGTCGGTAATTGTGTGGTTGTGTCAGCCCACTGAACGTCGATTGCAGCCAGGCTGCCGAGAAATGCGCTTCCAGCCGCCAGCGGTCGGCTGTTTACGGAAACTACCTCTGCGTCTGGGTTCGGGGAGGAGAGGCCGCCGTGTTGAAAAAGAAAAGTGAGATGGTCGGCTTCGAGGTGAGTTGGGTCGTCTGGAAAATCTTGAATGCTCACGTAGCGTGCTCTTCAAACTTTTCGGGAATCCAGTCGATGAGACGGCTACGAATTTCTGTTGCGGCTTCTGCCAACAGATGACCTACCCCTGAGAGTGCTACTAACTCGCCCCCTCCGATGACCATTCTGACCAGCTCGCTTGCCTGTAGAGGCAAAATTTCATCTTTGTCTCCATGAAATAAAATTACAGGCGTACGCGACGCTAAGTCTTCAGCGGGTTCACATCCAGCTGACTGAGTTGCCAAGGTGATGACACCTGCGCAGTGTTCCTGCAAGATGACCGCTGCCTGTAACGCGGGTGCACCTCCAAATGAATGACCCATAGTTATGAAACGGGTGCCACCGCTTCTGGTGGCAAGGTCTGCTGCGGCAACTAGGTCATGAACACATTTCTCAGTGTCGTTTGGTACCCGATACCCGACA
This sequence comes from uncultured Acidimicrobiaceae bacterium, assembly GCA_913020735.1. GTDB lineage: Bacteria > Actinomycetota > Acidimicrobiia > Acidimicrobiales > Poriferisodalaceae > MedAcidi-G3. The sequence continues at coordinate 1,509 of CAJWBN010000066.1, read as the reverse complement.
CGTATGAGTCCGATACCCATTTCGGCTAGAGCAACCCCTAGATCCTGGTACAGCGCGTCGGCTGGACCGAGAACTCCACCCATCGCTCCTCCGCATGCGATAACGACCCGTTCAGCTTCAGGAGGCCCATGCCAAAATAAACTGAGTAATCCATCCATCGTGTAGACCTCGATATGACGGAGATCTTCGGTGAGCATGGTCTCAACGGCTGCCATTGTTCGGAGTTGCTCTAAAGGAGTTGGGGGTGCTTCATCGTCGCTCATTGAAGGGGACACTAGTTTCTCTCGTTTATTTCGTTGAGGAAGCTTGAGTTCTAGTTGAGGTTTCGTCAAATGGTTTGTAGAAACTGCGGATCGAGCATTCGATTTCGCTACGATCAGTCATCTGCTATGGCGGGGTGGCCGAGTGGTTAGGCAGCGGCCTGCAAAGCCGTGTACGCCGGTTCGATTCCGGTCCCCGCCTCCAAAGCTCAGATACTTACGGCCCTAAATCGCTGATAGGTTACGAGCAATTGGGCGATTGGCGCAGTTGGTTAGCGCGCTTGCATGACACGCAAGAGGTCACAGGTTCGATTCCTGTATCGCCCACCACTTCAAAACTCTTTAAGTGGCGCCTACAGATGGTTCTTGCTAGCTGATTGTTTAGTCAGGCGGCCGTGTTCTAAGTTGGCATAGCTCGGTCGAACAACAGGAGTTCGGTGGGAACGAGTAAAAGCTAAAGGAATATTGTTGTGTCAATTTTTCAGGCGAGTATTGCGTCCGTTCAAGACCTAGACGCATTTGTCGAAGCGGCATCGTGGAGCCGAGAACTAATTAAGGACATGGGCTGCACCGATACGTCAATCATGCAAGTCGCCGTTGGAGGAGATCAGGTAGGGCTTGTAGGAGTCTCTTTCGACTGGGAGACCATGGATGCGGCTCTCGAAGGGTCCGCTGCTCTAATGGCAAATGATCAGATCAGGCAGATGATGGGTGATTGCGGTGTCACGCTTCACCGCCGGAGTCTCATGCGAATCTTGGGCGAGCGAGGCGAGAGAAAGGGCACGTACCTAAGTTGCGTGTACACCTCAGGAACGCCAAGTGCTGATGGAATGGATGTTGGTTGGGGTCTAATGAAAGATGGCTGCAACGGTTTAATGGGAGCTGCAGGTGTGATCACCGGCATGTCCCCATGGACCGGAGCGATCTTTAGCTGGACCGATTCCATCGATTCGTTGATGGAGTGCTCCGCTAAAGCTTGGGCTGACCCTCAAATGGCAGAGATCCAAGCTAAAAGTGATACGAAGCCAGTGGGACGAATCATCGGCCGAATATTGGCCTAAATCTGAATAACTGATTGAAATTCAAAGGCTTCGGCGGTCGTCAGTTTGGCGGCCGTCGAAACTCGTTTTGAACCCGAACTCAAAAAATAAGATCTGCGGGTCTGTATCTATACATGTGAACCTGATCCGTGGGGCACCCCCACAGGGGGAGAGGTGTCACCTACAGTCGTAAGAGTTCGCTGTAAGGA
>CAJWBN010000065.1 GCA_913020735.1 uncultured Acidimicrobiaceae bacterium | reverse complement strand
CGGGCTACCTATCGGGATCCAGCTCGTCGGGGCCATGCACCATGAGTCTTCTCTACTGCAATTGGGCCACCAACTCGAATCGTCCTCCTCTTGGCACAACCGGAAGCCACTGTTGTATGCCTCGTAAATTAAGAACGATATGTCGTTTCAGAAGTGGACGAAGGGTCTTCCTTTGAGCCGCCAAGGAATCCCCGATAGCGCTCTACTGCGGCGACTACTCGGAACTGAAGTTCGGTCAGGAGTAGCTGTCGGAGACCCCGATCTGCTTCCTTTGCAGCGGAAAGAGTTAATCGTTAGATCCGCTGTCTGTGCTCTCGGTTTCGTTCTATCAGCGTCTTGGGGAACCCTGCTTCCACTAGCACTCTCAGTACTAGCTGGATGGGACCACTTTGCGCGGCGGCGACGTTCAGTGCTCGCCGCTAGCGAAATCGGCCTCCATCTCGTCACAATTCGTGGACAGAAGACCACGTTGAGACGTGAGTGGAAAGTCGACGTTGAAGCTCGCCTGATTTTACGACCAGATAATCCTGAAGTTCCCCTTGAACTTCCCGGTTGGGTCGGAGTCATTCATGGCGCTGATATCGAACGCGCCGAAAGGTCGATTCGAGATGGTGGCGGTGAGCCGGTAAGGATCATTCGGAAAGATTAAAGCCGAGAATGCACTTCCATCACTGTTGCTTCGAAATCGTCACTCACCAATAGGGCTTCCATCCCTACTGCTCGGGCACCCTCAATATTGTCAGGGTGGTCATCGAGAAAAAGACACTCCCAAGGAGCTACTCCTAATTGGCTACAGGTAAGCAGATAGATCTCTGGGTCAGGTTTTCTTAGACCTACCTCACATGAATCCACAACTGGGTCAAAAAGTTCAATGGGTATTCGGTCTCTCCATTGTCGCCACTCTTTCACGTTGTTCGTCAAAATTGCGGTTCGGATTCCTTTTGACCTGACCTCGTATGACAGATCAAGCATCAGAGCAACCGGTTCAGCCTCAGAAAAGGGATCAAAATCTTCTGCCTTAATGTTCGCCGCTCTATGTTCGGGTGATAATTCCCGCAAAAGTTCGCTCTTCATTTTGGTAACGAAATCAGCGAGTTCAACTCGTCCGCACTCAACTTCATTCCAAAGAGATGGATCTTCGTCTTGCTTAGGTGATCGCGCGTAGTCTCCAAAGATTTTCTTCAATGCTCCGACTGGAATATCCCAGTCCTCGGCCCATCGCAAGGCCGCCAAGAAAGGAGATCCCAAAAGGACGCCGCCTACATCAAAGATGACCGCCTTCGGTTGCATTGGTTTACCTATCGATCATCTTTGTTTGAAAAAGGGGCGACACAAAGAGCTACTCAGCGCACTCGGACCAAATATCGGAAACAGAAAGGTGCAATTTCGAATCGCTCTCATCCATCCAGTGTGGCACTTCGCAGCTATAGGCCTGCAACAGCCTTTCGTGTTGTCGTTAAAGATTGAATATGGGCACCTAGCGGCAGTCTGTGCCAACAACAAGGGTGCTGCCCTACGACCGCCCATGTAAAAATCGTCAGTTGAAAGCTGAGCAAACATCACCCAAACGCCGCTACCTATGTAGGGTCATATTCGTGCGACTTATCAGTTTTAATCTCAAAAACGAATCTCGTTTCGGAATAGCTAACGATGAAGGGGTCATCGACTTAAGCCATCGCACGAATTTCGGCAACTTAAGCTCTGCTTTGTGTGACTTAGCCAAAATACAGTCCTTCGAAGATGCCTCCCCAGATCATTCTTGGGAGTCGATTTCATTCGATATTCCGATTCCTCATCAACGTCGCTTACTGTGCGCGGGACTGAATTATCACAAGAAGTACCCTCTTGGAGGGGAAGTTAAACCACCGCAGCAACCAGTTTATTTCAACAAACCGCCAGGTTCTCTGGTGCCCCATAACGGCCAGTTGCTTCGCCCTATCGCGTCAGTTCAACTGGACTACGAAATTGAACTTGCAGTGATAATTGGTCGCTCCGGGAGACATATTTCTGAATCAGATGCTCTGAACTACGTTGCTGGGTACACCATCCTCAACGACGGGTCGGTGCGCGACTGGCAACGTCATGGGGTCGCAGCAGGAAAGAACTTTTACCATTCCGGCTCTTGCGGTCCTTGGATAGTAACGGGCGACCAAATTCCTGAGCCTTCCGACCTTTCAGTGATCACTCGGGTTAACGGGGAAGAGCGGCAAAACGCAGGAGTGGACGAAATGATCTTTAGCGTTCAAGAACTCATTTCTTACATGTCTCAGATAATGCCCTTAGAGCCAGGAGACATGATCGCAACCGGATCTCCTGAGGGAACTGGTGGCTCCATGGAGCCTCAAGTTTGGTTAACCGAAGGGGACGTCATCGAATTTGAAATTCCTCAAATTGGAATCCTCGCCAACACCGTGGTTAATGAAACGATTTAGCTAGGGCGATACCCAAAGTGTCGTGGTGGTCGGTACCTTGGGTTACACCAACCAGTAAAGGAAAGTGACCTGTCTCGTTCACGCCGATTCATAGTGGCAGCAACCACGGCGTTACTTGTGGGTACATTCCTTGGCATACCTTCAGCGAGCGGCGCCGGAAAGAGCAGCGCACAATTACGCAAAGAAAAAGCAGCTCTACAGCAGCAAGTCAACCAGCTTCGCCAAGAACGTGACGTCTTCCAAAAAGAGGTCCTTGACCAAGCTCGAATTGTTGACACTGCTACGGCCGAAGTCTCCGAGGTTGAACAAGCATTAGGTGATCTCGAATTCCTGGTTGCTGAGCAACGGGATGATTTAACTCGCGCCGAACAAGCACTAGAAGGGGCTGTTCTGGCCGTCTCGGCTGCAGAACGAAAATCCGAGGAGCTTGCTGCTCAGCAAACTGCCTTAAACGGTCAGGTTAATGATCTAGCCTTACAGACTTACATCGGTCGCGACTCAACAGTTGAAGGCTCATTCGGTTTGGCCAGAACCGGAGATATTTACAAGGCCGCTCGGGTTCAAACACTCATCGGAGCAGCATTCGGTGACATCAACAACACCTCGGACCAACTCCGCGCTCTTCAAGTAGATACTCAAGTCGCGACTAAAGCCTTAAACGAAGCTGTAGCTCAAAGAGAGTTGATGGCTGGGGAAGCTGAGATTCAATTAGACCAGTTACTAGAAGCTGTGGGTTTACAAGCTCAAATTGTTTTTGAAGCCGAGAATCGACTTGAGGCTCGTCTCTACGAAGCTGCCGCTCTGGCTGAACTTGATGCAGAAATGGCAAAAAAGATCGAAGCGGAACAAAACAACTTAGCCAAAGTGGTCAAAGCAGAGAAAGCCAAAAGAGCCGAGGAAGAACGCCTACGCAGGGAAGCCGAGAGAAAGCGCAGAGAAGCAGAAGAAGCCCGCCAACGACGTTTACTGGGCATCGCTGATGCCCCAACTTCAACCAACTTTAATAAGTCGGAACTGACCACGGTTTGGGGCATTCAGGTGCACGAATCAATCGCAGACAAACTACTTGCTTTATTAAAGGCTGCTTCTCGAGATGGCGTCAGACTCGGCGGCGGTGGCTACCGCAGTTCACAATCCCAAATCAATTTACGACGAGCGCATTGCGGCACAAGCAACTGGGCCATTTACAGTAAACCTTCGTATCAATGCCGCCCTCCGACAGCTCGTCCAGGTGCTTCAATGCACGAACGTGGCCTGGCAGTGGACTTCACCCAAAATGGACGCGCACTTTGGAGCAACACGTCCGGTTATAGGTGGCTGAAACGAAATGCTTCGAAATACGGGTTCCGTAATTTGCCAAGTGAACCATGGCACTGGTCAACAAACGGTCGATAAATAGTTTCCGTGTAGATTCGCCACATTTCGTTTATTCATAAGACGCCTCCAACCACCATTGACCATTTTCGATGAAACAAAGATGCGACATGCTGTTGGCAAGCAAAAACTGAAATCTCGCCTGGCGAATTTTCTTAGTTAAATCCCACCATCTCTCCTCAAGAAACCAAGGTCCCCCCCACCCAACAATCAGATGTGATCCTAAAGTTTCACTCTGAAAATAGGCCGGGTCTCTTTCCATATGCCCGCGCCCACTAACTCCTATAAGGCAACCATCGCTATCGACTATCTCTAATTTTTCAGCTTGAGGTAAAACAGATGCAGGTAGCGGAGCAAGTAACTGACCTGGCCATGGCGCAACCGTTGACTCGGGCAAAGCAACTACTCGGTTAGGGTCGAACTTCGCTGCAACGAATGGAACTCTCTGTTCGATATTTACCAGCCGTCGTCCTCCACCTCGTTGAACAACAGTCACCGAATCTGATCCCAAGAGTCCTTGGATACGCACAAAGGACCGAATAGCGCGTTCATCATTTGCCGTCTTCTCACCCCAAAAACCCAACTGGCATCCGCTGTCAGGAATCGTTTCATCGACCACGAGACGTACCAATGATAAGGACCCAGTGGGAGCCATTTCTGACTTCCACCATCCTTCAAGCTGCCAACGAACTCTGTCGGTTATATCAGTTGGCGTGAACTGACGTTCATGACGCCACAATCGACTAGAAATTTCGCCATGTTCGGTTTCCACCTCAATCAAAATTCGAACGCAAGCCAATCCTTCAGCTGCTAGCCGTTGACAAATACGATCAGCGAATGCCTTAGCAATGAATACAGCCGTATCAACACGATCCGTGGGAGGATCGATTTCGCTTTCCTCTAACACAACGCTCGAAATTAAATGTGGCAATGAAGCTCTATCGTCTGTTCCTAGAGCTAGTTGTTGCGCTAACAGTCCCGGCGACCCAAATCGCGCAAGTAGTTCTTCACTCGGGAGAGCGCTGATGTCCCCAAGCCTCTTTAGACCCAACCGACGAAATACATCGACAAGGTCATTAGCTCCAAACAACGGCGACTCTTCAGAAGCCAAAACGTCAACCGGAAATGACTCTAGAAACGCTGCACTTCTTCCTGGCGCAATAATTTTGATTCGAGAAGAAGTCTGCGATGCCGCTGCCAAAGCTGCGACGAAACGACTATCAGCTACTCCAATTTTCGGATAGATATACCTAGGTACTTCAGCTGTCTCAAACATTACAGACAATGCCTTCAACGTCTGTTCAACTACAGTCCGGGCGAGAGCTTGGTCGCCACCGAAGTACCGCGACGGCCCTCGAGTCGGAAAGGAACACCGACCACCAGTTGTAATTTCGATCCGGGGAGTTACTGATTCAAGTGCCTCAACGACAGAATTAAATCTCCTAACACTGAGCTCTTCATCATCAACAACAATTTCAAGGTCTGCGCACAATTTCTGAGCTTCCCGGCGACGGATTCCTAGAGTTACTCCATGGTCAACAGCAATAGGTGTTGCATCAACAACTCGATCACTATCTACAACAGCAGCAAGCTGCTCACAGGTAATACCAGCAGCGATCAAACGCCAATGAGGGACAGTTAGAACTAACGTCCGAGTGTCTATAAAATTCACTTAGAACACGCAACTAACTAGCCTGAGACATCAGCTCATCAATACCAACCAAAGGTTTCGACACTCGATGAGAAGGTCGCGGAAGATTCACAGATTTATTTCTTCGACCAAAGGTCTTTAAACGACCTTCTCCATCAGGAAGCCACACAAGTTCTCGACGTAAATTTGAATCAGCGCCTCGTCCTAGTCGTTCGATCTCTACTTTGCGAGAGGTTAAACGCCCATGACCCAACTCAATTCCTGTCCACGCTGCCTGGCTAACTCGAAGACAAAGGTCAGGGCGCAAATTACAAAGGTCAGCTTTTCCAATAGTGATGACCGAAGCTCCTCTTTCACGCATCCGCGCAACGATCTTACGTCCATGGTCAGAACGCAATCTGATATCCGGTCCAATCAAAATGAGATCAACCCCCACCGTTAAGGCATGTATAACAACTCCTGCCTGGTCTCCTGGATGGTCTATAAATGCCCACCTCGAGAGTTTGATTCCCAGATCAGAAGCTGCTGATGAGCCGAACATTGGAAGGCCTACCGCAGCTACCCAGCCGCCGGAATGAGACACGGCAATAGTTAAAGCACTAGCAAGACTGACCGCCGCCGCTCCCGTAACTTCGATCGTAGATCCCTGTCTTATCCCTCCGTCAGTAAACAAACCAGCTAATTCATCAACTACCGGAAAAGTACGATGCTGAGCGAGAATCTCTGGAGAAGATGCCTGCGGGATGTCACTTAGAGAAGAAAGCCAAGCAGGTGCATTTTGCATCCTGCAACTTTAACCGAACATATGTTCGATTAAAACTCGGACATGTCCTATTTATGTTTCATAATGTGCGAATAAGCCGGTGATGATCTCAACGATGCCTTCCGACGTATGTCCCTTAGAAAGATCAATCGTTGCGACATTCCCATGAACATGTAAATAATCCACTCCACCTCGAGCAAACAGTCGAGCCGCAAGGACATCCGCAGGGTCTTCCTCGCTTAAAGCATCGGCTTCGCTGCGATAGTAGCGATGACCCATGCCTGTTAACGGACGATTGGTTTCGAACCTAATTGTCCCTGGACTAGCAGGAGAAATTTTTTCAGCAACTCTTACCGGTTGACCCATGAGTAGGAAGATTACTCGTGTTACGGGCTAGGTTGAGAATATATTTGCTACTTCTGAACTGCCTTGGAGATATTCAATGCCTGAGATGACCGAAGAACAATTCACCGCCGAGGCCTCTGCCTTTCTAGAGGCCAACGCGTCGCGCAAAGCTGAACAGAAAGCTTTTGTTTGGGGAGAGGGGCCGGACAATGCAGCAATGTTTGAAGAAGTGGACCGAGAAAAAGAACAACAAGACCTTGCCGCTGCAAAGGAATGGCGCGCCAAAAAGTTTGATGCGGGTTTCGGTTGGATTTCAGGTCCAGCAGAAATTGGCGGAGGTGGACACCCCCGAAAGTTTGAACGTATTTGGGCGAATCTAGAAAGCCAATACGAAGTTCCTGACAGTGGCTTTTTTGGCATCGGCTTAGGCATGGTCGCGCCAACCATTCTTGCTCATGGAAATCCTGAAGTAGTAGCCGATCTCCTGCCCAAGATGTACCGGGCAGATCTCGTTTCTTGCCAATTGTTCTCAGAACCAGGCGCTGGCTCCGATCTTGCCAGCCTCCAGATGCGCGCTGAACGAGATGGGGAAGAGTGGATTTTAAACGGTCAGAAGGTTTGGACTTCAGGTGCTCACTACAGCGACGTAGGAGAAGTAATTGCCCGTTCAGATTTTGATCTACCGAAACACCAAGGACTGACCGGGTTTATGGTTGATATGCACGCACCGGGTGTAGAAGTTAAGGCCCTGCGCCAAATGACGGGCGGAGCGAATTTCAACGAGGTCTTCTTTACCGACGTTCGAATTCCAGACAGTCATCGATTAGGCGACGTCAATCAAGGATGGGGCGTAGCACTTACAACCCTTATGAATGAACGAGCGTCGATCGGGTCGGGCAGCGGAGGTACCGGAGGCAGCTACACAAAGCTAAGTGCCATGCTGAAACACTTCGAACTCAATGACGATGCTCTATGCCGCCAGCAACTAATGAATATCTTCACGTACGGCAAAGTCCTCGGATGGTCGAATCAACGAACAATGGATGCTCTCAAGGCTGGAAAAACTCCTGGGCCAGAAATGTCACTATCCAAAATGGGGCTGACACGACAAATGCAAGCTACGTCTGACTTTGTCTCAGACGTGTTGGAGTCTCGCTTGATTGCCGACACCGGTGAATGGGGAACGTTCTCTTGGGCGGGGTACTTACTAGGACATCCCGCTATGCGTATCGCAGGCGGATCTGACGAAGTGATGCGAAATATTGTCGGCGAGCGAGTACTGGGACTGCCTAAGGAGCCCGGCATCGACACCACAAGCCCATTTAGAGAGATACGGGTTGGGACCCAAAGAACCGACTAACTGTTATTTGGGCAATTAGAGGCCCGTACTCTAGCTATTTGTCGGCCGTGAAGATCCATGCAGCGCCAGGGAGCTTGACTATTCCATCTTCCTGATACGGAGTTAAGGCCACTTCCATCAGATCGACAACGGAGTCAGACCCTATGTCCGGGTCGGAGTCGACGACCGCCTTAACCGGACTGAACTCATATGCGTGAAGTGCCGCTAGTCGAGAATGAACGCCTCCTCCGATTTGCACTTCAGTTCTAAAGTCTCTGACATCAACATTTGTCCATCCGGCCAGCTCAAGGACATCTACAACTCGGCGCGAGTCCGCGAAAGAGAAGGGGTCAGGGGCATCTGGCGAACGGGAGGGCAAATCCACCAGTGTCATCGCTGCGCGGTTAGGCACAGTCATCCAAGGATTCTGTTCGGGCCCTTGCCAGCAAACCATGCTTAACTTCGCTACCTCAGAAGTCGAAGCTCTCAAGTTTCGAAAAGCTGCTGTCGGATCCGAAAAGAACATCACTCCAAATCGAGAAAAAATTATGTCATACGGACCTTCGAGTGCATCGAGTTGCGCGTCCGCTTCCACAAATCGGATAGCTCCTCCCGCGCGGCGCCGTGCTACCTCAAGAAGTTTTTCGCTGATATCCACTCCGACGACACTTCCGCTACCCACGCGTTCTTTTAGCTGCAAGGCGGTGTGGCCACAACCACAACCGACGTCCAGAACATTCATTCCCGAAATATCACCCAAGGATTCCATCGCGGCTAATCCAAAAACACCTAATTGAAGATCCATCTGTTCTTGTCGCTCCACCCAAGCCAGACGTGTCCGCCAGTAGTCGCGCTGTGATTCATTTGGCTGATTCATGCGGCGAACAGAGTGCCTTGGTCTACCTGGCCGCGGTCGTACCGCTGACAACTAGTCCACATCAGATCATCCATAAAGGCCCAGCTTTTCCGATGTATTAAACACGGTCCATAGCCAGCTAAAGCCATTTGATGCTGTGGCGCCGGGTAGCCCTTGTTATTTTCGAACATGTAAGCAGGGAAATGGTTTGCGGCAACCGACATAATCCGATCACGCACCACTTTTGCCATGACCGAGGCGGCGGCGATGGAAAGGCATGTCTGATCTCCTTTGACGATAGTGACGCTAGGCACCCAGTCGATGTAGTTCCAACTACCATCGAGCAGCACCCGATCCGGAGTCAACGGTAAAGAGTCAAGAGCCCTTCGGGTCGCAAGCCGTTGCGCATCCGACATTCCCAATTCATCACACTCACGAGCGCTTGCGTGACCCACTGACCAGCACCGTGCCCAGCCATCAATGCGATCAAAGAGTCGTTCTCTAACTTTGTGCGTAAGCATTTTTGAATCTCGAACACCGTTGACTCTTCCAGTTGTCGGCAAGACAACTGCACCTATTGTCAGAGGCCCAGCCCATGCACCTTTGCCTACCTCGTCGATTCCTACTACTACCGAATCACCTAGTCCCCAATAATGGCGTTCTTGAATCATGTTTGGCGGGTCGCGATCAGCCATGAAGGAACGGTAGTCGGCTCGTGTCTAAACGTAGGTGATCCAACTTCAACTAAAGCTGCCCGACGACGGCGGACCAGACTCAGGCTCAGGCTCAGGCTCAGGCTCAGGAGAATCAGGCATCTCGATTTCTTGATCAACGGGACTCAGGAGCTGTTCGCCAACACAACCTTCAGCTCGAAATTTTGGATCAAGACCAGGGGCTCGAACTTTCAGATCGCTAGGGCCATTTTCTACTTCCCATAGCAAAGCTGGTCGATCGGCATGCCATCGCACAGCCCATGAAACGCTGCCGTATCGTGATGGCAGACTGTGGACTTCTACCCCGATTCCTATCCATTCTTTCGGCCACACCAATGCAAGTAGAAGTTCGTCACCAGTGTCATCCATTAACAGACGTATAAAACTGCGAACAAACCAAGCACCTACACGGAGATCGTGTCCGGCACCGGCAGTACCACTCTTTGTTAATGAATCAAGCTGAGTCGGCCAATTCATGGTCGGCGAAGCGAGCGACGCGAGCCGGTCAAGTCGCGCCAAGGCCATTTCGGGATCGATGCTGAATTCAGCAAAAGTCGACCGCGCCATTTCCAAGGCATTTACTATTTCGCCGTCACCTTTTTGTTCTCTACTAAGTTGACCTCTAGCTGGAATTAAATCTTCAAGTCCCCGAGCCGCTTTTTCAGCTCCCACAGTTTTTAGAATCTGATGAGCGGCCAACAAACCTTCTCGAGCAGTCGGATCGGGATTAGCGAGAATCCATCGAGCCCCATCAGCAGCGAATTCCGAGAGAGCTAGCGTTAAAGACTTATCCGGAACCAACTCCAACGCCCGACCAGCGCCAATTAGCGTCGCAGATGTCACATCCAGACTGCCATGACTTACGGCACCCAAGCGGTCTTGACGCCTTGCTCGAGATATAAGTACTTCTCGGACCGCAGCTTCATAGCCACATTCAGCAAGCGCCATCAGCACAGCTGCTTCATCAGTCGCATCATGCGGAGGACCTCCGGGCGCAGGCACTATGTCTTGCCCCGTTATCGCTAACAATAAAGACTGTCGCGACGCGTCGAAAACATCACTCAAATGCCCAGGAGGCAACACAAACCGACTCGCGTTCACAGCATGCTGCCCCCAACCTCTAGCAACCTGAGCAGCAGTCGGCAATTTGGAAGTTAGGTCATCCCCATCTGGCAGTCCCAACGGAATCACACATTGCATAGTTGCACCGTGCACCAACGGCATAATCAGGGCAGCGCTAGCCATTCCTTGATCACAAGTCACTGCCTTGGGGTCTCCTTCCGCCTGGTCTAAAGAATGAGCTGGGTCTAAGCCCCCGCTACCCCCAACTAATCGGCCAGGACTTCGCCCACAAACAAGCCCAATTCGACCATCCACGTACAACGTCCGGTCTTTAAGTTCTATCTTTTCGATTCGACCACCCCCAAGATGGTCATAGGGACGGATCGCCCATGCAAGGGCCACAGGCCGGCTTGCTTGATTCTCAACCTCAACTATCAAATATTCAGCATCAGTCCGAGCCGCATAAGTGCGATGAATAAGATCCCCGCCTGCCGCTCTGAGAACTGTCTCAACCACTGGTGCTCCATCGACCAAACGTTGTCGAACTGCACCGTGCTCCGAAGGAAAAATCCAGTCATCATCTACACGAAGCCACCAGTCAAGCGACCACGAGCCCGGATCAGCTGCGATGAGACCTCTTCGGTCCAAAGCTATTCGTTCTGAACTTTCTAAGTTTCCTAACAAAGTCCATGACCGGGCGACATTGTTGGCGTGGGGTAATTCCACGCCAACTTTTTTATTTTGCTCTGTCCAACGATGAAGCCACCAAGGCTGCACCCAATCTGGTGGAGGCAAGAAGCGAGTTTTCTGCAGTGAATTGGGGCTCGACCGACGGCGAAAAAATTTCATGACTGAAGTCAGCGTAGGGCGCCGGATCACCAAGATCGACACTCAAACTCAATGCTCCAATAAGTCCGGCACATCAGACCAATAGAATTACCTTTGATGGCAACTCTCAACGCTCTCGACAAGACGGAAATTGCCGTGCTTGTGCCTATAAAGGACTTCCGGCATGCGAAAAATCGGCTCAGCGAGCGACTGAACGCAACTGAGCGAGAATCACTAGCCCGGACCATGGCCCGACAGGTTCTGGCAGCTGCGGAGGACCTATCTATACACGTTGTCTGCGATAGCGATGAGGTTGCCAGTTGGGCAAAGTCGGAGGGTGCTGGAGTAATCCCAGTTACGCAACAGGGCCTAAACGCTGCCATAACCGAGGCTATGTCCCAAATCGCAAGCAACTTCAGTCACGCGATAATCGTGCACGCTGATCTCCCCCACGCAAGGTCACTAAGTGGAATAGCAAAGCTCGACACCGTCTCTATAGTGCCTGACCGTCATGGGCAAGGAACCAACGTTCTGAGTCTGCCCACCGGAACCTCATTTAAGTTTCAGTACGGAGAAGGCTCCCTTTTTAGTCACATGAATGAGGCGATAAGCCAGGGATTGGATCTAAAGGTTCTCCAAATCCCTGAACTGCAATGGGATGTAGATACTCCAGAAGATCTTGACGGACTTGTCGAAGCTTCAGAGACGGACTGACAACAGTGAACCCTCCATTTTCAAACCCGCAATCAGTCCTAGCTATCGTCGCCCATCCAGATGATGCCGAGTTTCAGTGCGGGGCGACGTTGGCTAAGTGGGCTGCAGGTGGAACTATCGTCCATCACTTGGTTTGTACGGATGGTTCAAAGGGCACTTGGGACCCCGATGCGGATCAGGTAGCTCTGATAGCCACGCGCAAGGCTGAGCAGCAAGCAGCGGCTCGTAGATTAGATTCCAAAGGCTCAGTGATTTTCTTGGATCAAGTAGATGGCGAGCTACAAAGCGATCTTGCAATGCGATCAGAGGTTTCTAGAGTTATACGTCAACTACGTCCACAAATAGTCATTGGTCATGATCCCTGGACAAGGTATCGACTCCACCCAGACCATCGTCATGCTGGACTCCTAGCTGTCGAAGGAATCGTGGCAGCCCGAGATCCATTCTTTTTCCCAGAGCACGGCCTAGAACCGCATCGACCCGATGGATTGCTCCTATTCGAAGCTGAAGAACCTGACCATGCTGAAGATGTCAAAGGTTGGGAATCTGCTAAAGCCTCTGCCCTGTTGGAGCACCGAAGTCAGTTTGAAACAACTCATAGAATTCGAGACGCGAACGATCCAGCTGAAATCAAGGCATTTGAGAATCGGATCCGGGCTGAACTTGAACGCCTCGCTGAGCCTTTCGGTCTAGATTCTGCCGAGGTGTTTAAAGCAATTACCGACCTTTGAAGTACTAGGCCCTCGTCTAGAACACGCTTAAATACACGAAAAGTGAGCCGGG
>CAJWBN010000064.1 GCA_913020735.1 uncultured Acidimicrobiaceae bacterium | reverse complement strand
CGGAACGGTAGTGGCCAGCATGCCCTCGGTCATGGTGCGACTGACCCGTTCCATATGGCTAGCTAAAGCTGCCTCGTCGCCGGCTTTGAAACCTGGCTTGGAGGTCACGTATGCGGGGTCCCATTTCCAAGTCCATCGTCCATCAGGTCGTTGCTGCAAGACTCGAGTCAAGCCAGATGGATCAGCTGGTCGTTCGCGGTGCGGGTTATAAGCCGAGATCACATCGGCAGCTTCGTCGAGACTTGAGAAGCCATCTGGGTTGCCAGACATGAAGCCAATGACTTTACGGGCGCCTTCAGCATCGAAGTGGGGAGTGATGTCAACAAGTATGAGGGCCGCAAAAAGTTGGTGCGCACAAGTGCGTTGAGCTGCAAGGCTTGCCATTCCGCCCATCGATGCACCGACCACGGCGGGAGGGGAGGTGAAGTTTTCGAGAACGGCCTCTATGTCCCTACCTATGTCTTCTGCATCGTAGCTCTGACTGGAAGACCAATCGCTGTCACCGTGACCTCGAGCATCGAGGGTTACGACGAACCAGCCATGTTGAGATAAAATTTCAGCCGAAGTGTTCCAGGCGTAACGATTTTGGCCTGCGCCATGACACATCAAAACAGCGGGTTGCGATGGGTCTCCCCATTCGTCAGCTGTGAGCAGAAGGCCATCTGCTCCTTCTATTTTCACGGTACGCACGACTGGCGATATTAGGGCGCTCTGGCGTTTCTTGCGCAGTTACCACGGATGAACTGAGCCATCCCATCTCAAGAACGATCCCGAGTCAGCATGTTCAAAAGTTTGCATTGTCGCAAGTATTCCTTGAGCTGACTCTTCCACGCTGAGATCGGCGCCCGAGCCACCCATGTCCGTTCTTACCCAGCCAGGGT
The DNA here is from genome assembly GCA_913020735.1 of uncultured Acidimicrobiaceae bacterium. Classification (GTDB taxonomy): domain Bacteria; phylum Actinomycetota; class Acidimicrobiia; order Acidimicrobiales; family Poriferisodalaceae; genus MedAcidi-G3. Next base: position 11,991 of record CAJWBN010000064.1, on the reverse strand, counting down.
GAAAAGCGACTACCGAAATGCCCTGATCTTTGAGTTGAGTAGCTAGTTGCACGGTGACCATATTCATCACCGCTTTAGAAGCTGCATACGGCAAGTCGTCGAAGTTCGCTCCAATGACCATGGACCCTATTTGACTGGTGACGTTCACCACTTGGCTCCCAGGTTGAAAACGTTGCAGAAGGTTTCTTGTTACGGCAGCCGCGCTTAAACCGTTAATTCGTATCAGGTCGAGTGTCAGGTCAATTGGGGCGTTCAATACACCTGCCTGTTCTCGATCTAAACCCAAATTGGAAACGCTTGTTCCGGCGTTGTTGATCAATAGATCTATGGGTTCTTCTATTGCGTGGGTAAACGAATTGATAGAAGTCTCATCGCCGACGTCAAGCTCAAGAATTTCGTTAGGAGCTAGTCCTTTTAGGTCGTGAGCATCGTCAGGTGAACGACATCCGGCTATTACTGTGTCGCCTCGCTCTAGGCACTGGCTAACTAGTTCAAGTCCAATTCCTCGATTTGCACCCGTAACAACAGTGGTTGGCATCTGTAAGCCTGCCTTTATTCGCCCGAAGTTGTAGGCACTCTAATAGAGTCCGGCGCTCCCACGGGATTAGCCAGCAGCAAGGTAGACCATTGATGCGATGTAGATTCCAAGAAGCATAAGGGCATCAGCTTTACCAATCCGCTTCTTCAATGCCCCCCGAGCGTAGGCCCAGATAACGGCGCCCAGCATCGCTAATAAGGCGCCAGTGGTTAGTTTTGAGTCACCGATTTGTCCGGCGTTCGCGAGCCCCATGGCTGCTCCGCCGGCAAGCCCGTTGAATAGGTTTGAGCCGAATAGATTGCCAACGATGAGCCCGGCCTCATTCTTTCGAGCGGCCGCAACTGCGGTGACTAGTTCAGGTAGCGACGTGCCTAAAGCAACAAGAGAGAACCCAATAAACCCACCGCTCAAACCCCAGCTTTCCGCGAGTTTCGTCGCTCCAGACACTGCAAGTTGAGCGCCCAGCAGTACTCCAGCCAGTCCTAGCAGAGACATCAGGAGGCTTCTGGTGATGCTTGTTTCAGAAGTTGCTTCGCTTATAGCGGCCTCGTCTGGCGTTCTTATCAGCACGATCATGGCAACGATCAGAAGAACCAAAAGGATTATTCCATCGGATCGGTTGAGCTCTCCGTCCCATACAGCCAGAGCAAAAGCGGCTACAGCGGCTATAGAAAGCGGAGCCTGACGTCTAATGACCGAGGCACTAAGAGCGATGGGGGTAACCAGAGCTGCGACTCCGAGAACTAGAGAAAGGTTGGCAACGTTGGAACCGACAATGTTGCCAACACCCAAGGCCGCATTGCCGCGCGCCGCCGCGATCGTCGATACGACAAGCTCAGGTGCTGATGTGCCAAACCCTAGGACGATTGCGCCGATGATCACGGAGCTGACGTTGAGGGATCGCGCTAGTTGAGCGGCGGCTTCAACAAAGACGTCGCCGGCTTTAACGAGAATGCATAAACCAACTAAAAGTGAAATTGCAGCTAATAGCACGTGACCTCTAATGGTTATTTCTTGGGGGCCCAAATTTACGAGCAGTGTCTTGGTATTTCACTGCAGGTTTTAACACCATGCCCTCATCGAACTGTCCGACCATACCTCGTTGAATCTCTTGCCAAGGAGTATGGCTTTCAGGAAAATGAAAACCTCCAGCCTGCTCAAGGTCGCGATGACGGGCCTCTATTTCCTCATCGGAGATGAGCATGTTGGCGGTGCCAAGCTTCAAATCAATCCGTATTCGGTCACCGGTCTTCAAGATAGCTAAACCACCACCGGCCGCAGCTTCTGGAGAAGCATTCAAAATAGAAGGCGAACCCGAAGTTCCTGACTGTCGACCATCGCCAATGCAAGGAAGAGCATGGACTCCTCTGACAAGTAAAGCCGATGGTGGTTGCATGTTCACCACTTCAGCTCCACCTGGATAGCCGATCGGTCCGGCCCCTCGAATAATCAACATTGAGTTTTCATCGATTTCGAGTGATGGGTCATCAATCCGGTCGTGGTAATCCTCCGGCCCTTCGAACACCACGGCTTTGCCTTCGAAAGCATCCGGGTCGTCGGGGTTCGACAGATAGCGGCCGCGGAACTCCTCGCTAATCACACTGGTTTTCATTATGGCGCTGTCAAAGAGATTTCCTGAAAGGTGAACAAATCCAGCATTTGAAAGCAACGGCTCATCTATAGGCCAGATCACATTGGCATCAAGAACCTCGGCATCATGGCAGTTGTCGCCAATTGTTGATCCGTTAACAGTCATTGCGTTTGTGTGCGGCAGCAGATGAGCATCTATTAGCTGTTTGACAACGGCTGGAACCCCGCCGGCGTGGAAGTAATCTTCTCCGAGGTACTCTCCGGCGGGTTGCATGTTCACTATCAAAGGAACTTTTAATCCCAGGTTTTGCCAGTCATCATTATCGAGCGGAACCGAAAGGTGCTGAGCGATCGCGTTGAGGTGAATTGGGGCATTTGTCGAGCCGCCAATTGCAGAGTTCACGACGATGGCGTTTTCGAATGCTTCTCTCGTCATTATGTCTGACGGTCGAACGTCTTGTTTGACTAGCTCAACGATGCGCAAGCCTGTTCGGTAGGCGATCTGTGCTCTCTCTCGGTAAGGAGCTGGAATAGCTGCGGCGCCGGGCAGTTGCATCCCAAGTGCTTCGGCCAACGAGTTCATCGTTGTAGCAGTACCCATCGTGGAGCAGTACCCAGTTGATGTGGCAGACGAAGCAACCAGGTCTGCAAATTCACCATCATCGATCTCGCCAGCTGCATGCATTTCGCGGGCTTTCCACACGATGGTTCCAGATCCAGTTCGCTGCCCCTGGTGCCAACCGTTCAGCATTGGCCCAACTGATAAAGCGATTGAAGGAATGTTTACCGTTGCGGCAGCCATAAGGCAGGCGGGAGTGGTTTTGTCACAGCCAATAGTTAGAACGACACCATCTAATGGGTACCCCTGAAGGATTTCGACCAATCCCAGATACGCCAAGTTTCTGTCTAAAGAAGCCGTTGGTCTTTTGCCTGTTTCTTGAATTGGATGGACTGGAAACTCAAAACAGATTCCACCTGCTTCTCGGATTCCTTCTCTTACCCTTTTCGCGAGTTCTAGATGATGTCTATTGCACGGAGAGAGGTCCGAACCTGTTTGGGCTATGCCAATTATGGGTTTACCCGACTGCAGCTCATCTCTTGTTAGCCCAAAATTAACGTAGCGCTCAAGGTATAGAGCAGTCATCAACGGGTCACCGGGAATATCGAACCATGCAGCAGACCTAAGTTTCATTTCTTCGTTGCTTTGCACCACGCCCTCCAGTGTGCAGCCTCACCTCGGTTCTAGCAGCCCAAGATGGAACCACTTGGAAAAGGCCTAAAAATTTCGCTCACAATGAAGGGAGTCCCACAAAGAGCAATAGCTGCGCTTAGTCTTTGGGATCTCAACCGCCCGGCGACACAGGCAAAGCGTTGAGGAATAGTCACGGAGTGAGGTCATCGATGAATGGGGAGCCCATAAAGCTATTCGTAGCTAAGAAAATTGTGACGATGGACCCGGCCACTCCGACGGCAACCGCCATAGCGGTTCAAGGTGACCGAATAGTAGGAATTGGCGACAGCGAAGATCCCGAGTTGCGGAAAGCAGCACAGATCGATGACCGCTTTAGTCAGCACATCTTGTTGCCGGGGTTCGTCGAAGCTCATGCCCATGTCATGTCGGGTGGTTTATGGGAATTTCCATATGTCGGTTTTTATGAGCGGGTGGACCCAACGGGACGTATTTGGAAAGGGTGCGGCGATATCGAATCGGTAGTCGAACGACTTGTTGAATACGAAGAACAAATGGGCGACCCCACCCAAACTCTTATTGCCTGGGGCCTGGACCCGATATTCTTGGAAGGCGACCGACTTTCGGCGAGTCACCTTGATCAGGTATCGCGGACGCGACCCATATTTGTATTTCATGCCAGTGGGCATCTAGCCACGGTCAACTCCGAAATGATGCTCAAATCGGGCATTGATCGACATAGCCCCACACCGGGAGTAGTTCGAGATGGTGATGGCGAACCAAATGGCGAGCTTCAAGAACCAGCGGCCATGTCGCTGGCCTTAGAGGGTCTTTCCAGTATCGGGAAAGCCATCATGTCAACTGAAGCTAAGTGGAACTTCGGTTACGAGGCTCGTAACTGCGGGGTCACAACCGTCGCGGATCTGGGAACAACACGTTTGGCTTTGGAAGGCCAACTGGAAGCATGGCGTGAAGTAACGGACGAAAAAAACTATCCAGTTCGCGTAGTTGTTGCTTTCGGCCACTATGACTCAGGGGCAAGTCCGACCGACATTGATGCTCTAGCAGGTCTAGCCGTGCGACTCAGAAATGAGGAAGAGACCGCAAAGCTGCGCTTCGGGATCGTAAAGCTGATACTCGATGGCTCGATCCAAGGTTTTACTGCCCGACTCTCGCCACCGCATTATTTTGACCCACCCGCAGGGCATCAAGGGAATGGACTTTGGTTGATACCACCAGAGCAGATGCCAAAGATCGTTGCTTCTTACCATAAAGCTGGATTAACGGTGCATTGCCATTGCAACGGAGACGAGGCTTCTGAAGTGTTTATAGAAGCGGTAGAAAAAGCTCTTGCTGAACACCCGAGGGATGATCATCGACACACGGTTCAACATTCACAACTGACCACCGCAAAGCAATACAAAAAGATGGCTTCGTTAGGAATGAACGCCAATATTTTCAGCAATCACATCTTCTACTGGGGTGATCAGCATGCTGAGATAACAGTCGGGCCGCACAGGGCTGCATCTATGGACGCGTGTGCAACCGCTGAACGAGAAAACGTCAAATTCTCAATTCATAGTGATGCGCCGATCACACCAATGAGTCAGCTACACACCATCTGGTGTGCAGTCAATCGACAGACTGCGTCTGGAAAGATCCTTGGCCCCGGTGAACGGATCGGTATACATAAAGCCTTAGAAGCTTCCACTATCGATGCTGCCCACCAACTGCGACTTGACGATGAAATTGGATCGCTACAAGTGGGAAAACTCGCTGACTTCACTGTCCTCGAGGCTGACCCCTACGAAGTGAAACCAGACAAATTGAAAGAAATTCCAGTTTGGGGCACCGTTGTTGGCGGGGTTGTCCACCAAGCTGCATCAGATTGAAGAACTTGATGAGTCTTTCTCAGGCAGCAATCGAGGTGACCGTAGTTGGCGGCTATCTAGGCGCCGGCAAAACGACCCTCATGAATCACATACTTACAGAGTCCAAAGATCCGGTGGCAGTCCTGATTAATGACTTTGGCGACATAAATATCGACAGCGAACTGATCCAATCAGTTGACGGCAACAGCATTGCATTGACTAATGGCTGCATTTGTTGCTCTCTGGTCGACGGATATGTCAGTGCGTTGGAAGAACTCAGGTGCCGAGAGCCTCGCCCGAAACGGATCATCGTTGAGGCCAGCGGAGTCGCAGATCCAGCTTCAGTGGCGGCCTATGGGCATGCTCCTGGCTTTTACCTCAATGCTGTTGTGGTGATGGTCGACGGAGCGAACGTCATGGAGCAACTCAACGATTCGTTAGTCGCACAAACCGTTGCTGTCCAGATAGCTACAGCAGATCTCATCGCTCTAAACAAAAAAGACCTTCTAAGTGATTTCACGACAGTCCGAAACGAATTGAAGAAATTAAATGCTGAAGCACTAATCACCGATTGCACTAATTCTGAGATTGACTTAGACCTGCTTTTTGGCTCTGAAGTGGTAACGAAAGCGGCAGTGTCCGTTGAGATGAATCAGTTTGATTCGCGAAGCCACACGTCAAGCGATCCGATTTCAAGACAAGCTTTGACTGAATGGATTGAGCGACTACCTGACGAAGTGCAACGAGCGAAGGGAGTCCTCCGTCTCGACGAGGAACCGGAAATTCCTATGGTGTTTCAACTTGTTGGGAGAAGGTGGAACCTGCGAGCGCTCGCCGAACGCAAAAACCCTCCCCTTGGGAACCAAATTGTTGTCGTTGGCCCTAAAGGGTTAGTGCCAGAAGATTGGGATGTCGGGCTTCGGTAACGCAGTGGATAGGGGATAACCCACCAATCTAAAAATCGCGGCCTAAGACAGGTTCATGATCTGGGCCAAAGCCCCAACGCCCTCTCGGATTGCTTCCTCAGTCGGATTGCCAAAGCAAAGACGCATTTTGTTTGCTCCCCACTTTGGGTCTACAGACCACCCGGCTCCAGCGTTGAATTCGATACCGTTTTGAGCAGCTTCTGCGGCGAACAAAGCCGTGTCGATGTTCTCGGCGAAAGTTAGCCACATGAAAATTCCGCCTTGAGGCATGTCAAAGGTAACTGCGTCTCCGAAAGCCTCTTTGACCGCGTCGGACATCACCTGAGCCTTGTTGTGGAGGACTGAAGTCAGCTGCTCTGCGTGGTCATCAAAATGAGAAGCGGCGTACTCAGCTACAACCATCTGTTCCAAGGCACCAGAACCGGCATCTGTCTTCAAAGAAAGTATCTGTTGAAGTATTGGCGAATCAGCAACGAGGTACCCCACTCGAAGGGCAGGGGCGATGGACTTTGAGAAAGAACCGCAATAAATGACCCTCGTATCGGACTCGTCTAACTCCCATAAGGTGGGAGGTCGAGGGCAGCCCCACAACAGATCGGCGTAGCAGTCATCTTCAAAAATGGCTGTCTGATGTCCGTTCATCACCTGCAGAATGTCAAGGCGACGCTGTAAAGGCATGCAGGTGCCAGTCGGGTTTTGAACGGTTGGGATTGTGTAGAGATATTTCGCCGGCCGACCTTGGTTAGAACACTGCTCTAATAGTTCACCTAGATGGTCAGGACGCACGCCGTGCTCATCTAAATGAACACCGTGAACTATGACGCCCAGTCGGTTCAATCGACTAATCATCCCGCCGTAGGTGGCTTCCTCGACGATGACGTTGTCGCCTGGTTCCAATAAAAGATCGTTAACTAAATCAAGACCTTGGAGTGAGCCGGAGGTAATTAAAACCTCATCGAGGTGCACCTTTGTCGACGCTCGAATGTCAAGTTTCCGACAGATGAAACTCCGTAACTCTTCGTGACCTAAGGGACTTCCGCCCAAGTTATACACGGCAAGTTTGCGACCTTCCCGTTGGAACACACGAGTCGCTGCTTCTGAAAGGCCAGCAACAGGGACATTCGCCTCGTCGTTATTGCCCCCAACGAAGCTGAACGGTGGGATACCTGGCCACTTTCCCTCTGGAGCAGGGAGATCACCCCGATACAAATTGTTGATGTCGAAAGTCACTTGTCCCCCTCAAACTTTGCCTGCTGCATCGTAGAGCCGAAAATGTGCATAGCGCGGCAAGTAGCTTGTTACGGGGCCGCACGATTTAAGAGAAAGAGAGTTCAGTGTCCAACTACGAGGTTCATGCGATCAAATACGCCGAACGAGAGGCAGTGCGCGCTGAACATTTCATCGGCGGAGACCCTCACGACAACACTCCAATGCCAATGGATTATTTCGTATGGCTAATCCGAAATGAGGAAGGCAGAGAGTGGGTTGTTGATACAGGATTTGAACAAGATGACGCTCTCGCCAGGGGTAGAACGCTGCTCCGAACAGCCAGCGAAGGGGTAGGGCTCCTAGGAGTTGAACCTGATTCAGTCACTGACGTAATCATGACTCACTTTCACTACGACCACGCAGGAGGGGTTAACCAATTTCCTAACGCAACATTTCACGCCCAAGACCAGGAGATGTACTTCGCTACCGGACGAGACATGACGCGAAAGGCCTTCAATCACGCTTTCAACGTGAGACACGTGCAGGACCTAGTCGGCCGAGTTTTCGCCGATCGAGTTACCTTCCACGATGGAACTACTCAGCTCGCGCCCGGCTTAACTCTTCACTTGATAGGTGGACATACACGCGGCTTGCAAGTGGTGCGGATCGAAACTCAAAATAACGTCGTCGTACTTGCTTCCGACGCTAGTCATTACTGGGCCAATATGAACGAGGGCCGGCCATTCCCGATCGTCGACGACCTATCAAAGATGATTCAAGGATGGGAAACTTTGAGAGAACTCGCTGGCCCTGAGGGAGTCATAGTGCCTGGGCACGACCCACTGGTCTTTGACCATTTCCCTCCGTCGTCGCCTGACCTGGAAGGTATAGCGGTCCGCCTCGATTAACTGGAGCCGTCTATAGAGCCGGACTTAAAATGCAGGATCTCCTGCGTCTAGACCAAGCAGTACTCGGCCAGCAGTATCGATTTGATAAGAGCCGACCATGAAATGGCCAGCAACTGCACGAACATCATCTAATAACGACATAAGTCCAGAATCCTCGAAGTTAGCTGTGCTGCCCGCCGCATCGACTAAGTGTTGAACAGCCGAAATAGCGTTTTGTACGGACCAAGAACACGCTAAGCGAACCTTGGCGTGCATCTGGTCGCTGACTTCCTGACCCTGCTCAGCCGCCGCCCAGATAGTTTCAAGCTGTTCAAAAACCCATGCTTGACCAGCACCAACTAACGCTTCGGCTTTTGCGATCGATGTGGCAGCGTCAGGGCGATCGCGGAGACTCCTTTTCGAAGTAAGAGGCGTCTTGCTCTCGGCGAGGTCCTTGAAATCCGCGATCGCTCGGCTTGCAAGACCAGCTGCCACCCCCGTCTTAGGAAACGGAAACCTTAAAGCCGAGGGCAGTCGATAGAAAGGCAGGTCTGGTAAGGGAAGTGAGTTGTTCGCGACAACGCCGCACCAAATATCAGGCACAAAGAAATCTTCTAAAATAACGTCATGGGAACCGGTGCCCCGTAGCCCGACGGTATGCCACGTATCTTCAATGAAATCAGGGTTTGCTTCTACCAAAGCGAAACATAATTCGATCGGAGAACTGTTCTCTACGACGCTGTTCAACACCCACTTGTCGGCTGCTGTGCAGCCGCTTACGAAATTCCATCTCCCCGAGATTCGCCAACCGTCCTTTGCACGTCGAGCCTTTCCCTTGGCAACTCCAGAACCAGCGATGACTATGGAAGGGCTCTCAGCCCACAAGTCGCGACAGGTGTCGGGCGGTAAATAGGCGGATACAAGTTCGGCTTCTTCGTTGCATGTCATAGTGACCCACGCTGTAGAACCGTGAATCTCAGCCAACCTTTTAGTGAAATCAATCAACTCTCTTGGGTGTACTTCGTGCCCACCGTATTCTTCTGGCACAAGCAGTCTCATCAGTCCTAATTTGCCTAAAGACTCGATTACTTCGCGGTCGGGCTGTCTTAGTTGATCTGACTGCTTAGCGCGATCCGATATCAAATTCTCGACACCAGAAACGATCTGTTCAAGCTGTAAAGAGGCCGCTGCCATGAACGCAAACTATCGTCTGGGATTAGAAGAGGAGAAAGTAAGTAGTGAATTCAGCCCAGCCTGCCGTCAGCAACGAGGCACAAACTGCCCAAGCGCGCCCGCTCGAAGGAATACGAGTCATCGACCTTACGGATCATCGCGGCGACGTTGGGCCGTGGATGTTGGGCGAGTTAGGCGCCGATGTCATCAAAGTTGAACCCCCGGGCGGCTGCTCAACGCGTGAACTAGATCCCATTCGGAAAGATGACACCTCTGACTTGCGGAGTCTGCATTTCAGTGCCTACTCGTCCAATAAACGCTCGATCATGCTGAATTTAGAAGACCCGGTAGACCGAGAAACGTTTCTCAAATTGGTTGAAAGTGCCGACTTGCTGTATGAGTCAGGCACCCCAAATTTCTTGTCCGAAATGGGGATCGGTAGAAGCGAGCTCAGGGCCACCAATCAAGAATTAGTCCACGTGGTGGTTACTCCTTTCGGCGCAGACGGACCTCGATCTAACGACCCTCATAGCGAATTGTCTTTAGCTTCACTTGGAGGCTCACCCAATCTGCAAGGAACACCGGATCGCCCCCCAGTAAAGGCTTCGATCCCTCAAGTTTGGCGACACGCCGGAGCTGAGTCAGCAGTGGCGGGTCTCGTTGCGCACTCTCGAATGTTGACCACCGGTCAAGATCAACACGCAGTTGTGTCAGCACAGTCGTGTGTTACCTGGACATTGTTGAACGCAATGGAAGCTCACGCGATCCAAGGAACCGATATCCATCGAACCGGAACCGAAATTTTGACTGATCCTCCACTGCAAATCCGAGTTAAAGCAGCAGATGGATGGTTGATTGGCGTCAGTAGAGGAGATCTGGCTGAGGCGCTGGCTCCATGGTTGATCGAAGAAGGCATAGTTGATGCAAGTTGGTTAAACGAAGATTGGCCCACGTTCGACCATCGAGCTATCAGCGGAGAGGACACCCTCTACTCGTTCGCCGATATTTATGAAGCTCTGAGCGCTTTATGTATCCGATACCCGCGCGACACATTGATGAGGCGTGGTCTTGAACTCGGAGCCACGCTTGCACCAATCAATGACGTCCAAGATCTACTCGAATTTGATCATCTTGAGCTAAGAAGTTTTTGGCGAACAGCAGCTGACAACAGAGGATTTACTGACGAACGAATCCCAGGTGGATTTTTATCTTTTAGCGGTCACCGGCTAGCTGCTAAGCGGCAACCACCACATCTGGACGAACACAGACGGGAAATTCTCGGCGAGCTAGCGACACCCGTTGAGGCTAGACAAACACACGTAACAAACGAGCAGGCTTTGCCATTAGAAGGGCTGAAGGTTGCCGACTTTTCATGGGTAGGGGTTGGGCCGATTACTGCCAAGGCATTAGCCGACCATGGAGCAACGGTCGTCAGGGTTGAATCTGGTGGACGGCTTGATCCTTTGCGCGTAAACGGCCCCTTCAAAGATCAAACGTTTGGAGAGAACATGTCACAATTTTTTGGCACGTTTAATACCTCCAAACTGAGTATCGACATCGACTTAAAGAACGAGACCGGGATCGACATTGCCAGCAAGCTAATTTCATGGGCGGATATCATTATCGAAGCTTGGAGTCCCGGAGCGTTTGCTCGAACCGGTTTTACAGATGAGGTAATACGTTCGCTGAATCCCTCGGCCATAATCGTGCACACTTCATTGCTAGCCAGCGGAGGCCCTCTTTCGCCTCTAGCGGGGTACGGCTATCACGCCGCTGCGATTGCTGGTTATTACGAGGTAGTTGGTTGGCCAGACGCACCACCAGATGGCCCCTATCTCGCCTACACCGACACCATCGCGCCAAGGTTCATAACCTCTGCTCTGCTGGCAGCTATCGATCACCGAAGGCGGACTGGGTCAGCGCACACTATCGAAGCGGCGCAGCTGGAATGTGGGCTGCAACTCATGACCCCGGAACTTCTCAACTTCCAGATCAATGATGTTAAAGCGACTCGAATTGGGAACCGAGACCTTCATATGGCCCCTCAAGGGATTTATCCCGTCCGAGGAGATGACCGGTGGATCGGACTAACGATCACAAATAACGAAAATTGGAGCGCTCTTCAGACACTTATGGGCGAACCCGAATGGGCTAAAGAAAAACAATATGAAACCGTTGCGGGCCGAATAGAAGGGGCGGATCTCCTCGATGAACAGATAGGGGAGTGGACCCATGCCCTCGAAGGCAAAGCATTGGAGAACATGCTCTTGGAGAATGGCATCCCAGCGGGACTCGTCTCACGAAGCAGCGACCTGTTATCAGACCCTCAATATGAGCACCTTGGTTTCTATCGCTGGCATGAACATGGGGCCATGGGCAACATTCCCTACGCAGGCCATCAGTACTCAATCGACGACTACGATCATGGACCCCGATCGGCTGCACCGCTATTAGGGGAACACACTTTTGAAGTGTTGAGTGAACTGCTAGAGATCGACGCCGAGGAGATCGCTGAGATCGCTATCAGTGGCGCACTTGGATGAGTGATATGACGTTCCAGAACGTGATCGAAGTTGCTAACCAAGTAGCAGCGGCTCTACGAAGGACC
>CAJWBN010000063.1 GCA_913020735.1 uncultured Acidimicrobiaceae bacterium | reverse complement strand
CTGTCACATTTTTTCCTAATGCTAGCTCACCTAGTTTAGTTGATGGTCCGTCTGCGATTATATCTCCTGATTTTACTTTATCACCAACTCTAACTAATGGCCTTTGATTAATACATGTATTTTGATTAGATCTTTTAAATTTCTGAAGATTATAAATATCTACACCTGATTTTGAATAATCTTTTTCATTTGTTGCTTTTATTACAATTCTTTTTCCATCGATTTTATCTACAGCACCGTCTCTTCTGGCAACAATGGTTACTCACTTGGCGGCAAGTCGCAGACGCTGTAGCAAATGGAGAAGAACCATTACCGCCCGTCGTTCAGGTCACTTTGCCGTCTGAATAGTTGATACGCCTTCGTTACAGACACTTTCAGTTATCAACTTTGCCCGTAGTCACCCCAGGGCCGGTCTCTTTCAGCGACGGCCTCACGAAAATCTCCGCCAGAGATCCGCGACGCCCAATCTTGTGCTTCAGGTGTGTGACGCGCAATCCCATCGAAAAATGTGCCCAACATCTGCGATGTACGTAAGCCCATATTCTCGAATGTCTGGTTGATAAGGAGCTTATTCAAAGCCAACTGATTGCTCGGAATATCGGCAAAGCGACGCGCCTCGGCCTCTGCCGATCGAGAAAGTTCACTGGCTTCACAGACACGCGATACCAGCCCTATTCGAAATGCTGTTTCCGCGTCGATTGGACGTCCGGTCAGTAGAAACTGTTTCGCGTGTTCTAAGCCGATTCTATGTATCCACATCATGGTCGTGGGAGTTCCATATATGCGGCTTGCCGCATACCCGATCTGAGCGTCGTCAGCCATGAATAACAGATCGGCGCATAGCAACAGGTCTGTCGCTCCCCCTATTGCCCAACCCGAGATTTCCGCTACCACCGGTTTAGGACACTCCCAAACTTTCATAAAGTTGCGAACGTTGACCGACATTGACTGATAGTCCGAAACAGGGTCCCACACCTCATCCTGCGAACCGGCTTCATTCGCTAAAAAATCAGCAAGGTCGTAACCCGCAGAGAAATTATGCCCTGCACCTCTAAGGACTACGGCAGCAACCTCTTCGACAGACGTCGCTAGGTCGATATAGTCCCCCACCGCCTGTATCACTTCGGCGGTGAGAGTGTTCAAACGCTCAGGCCGATTAATAGTGATAATCGCTATCTTGTCTTTTTCCTCATATAAAACTGAGTTCGCCATGAGATCAGCCTCCGAAACAGCTCTACGGTTGCCGTAGAGTAGTCCGCACAGTCCATTGCCCGGATCAGTTTAATGAGATCCATTTAGGTGCAGGATTTCTGAAAAGGATCAATGATGCTCGAAACAAGGACGCTAGGCGAGAAAACTGGCCTGAAGGTACCCAGGCTGTGCCTGGGAACCATGAATTTTGGCGAACCTGGGCGAGGGCACCAAGGCGACTGGACTCTGGGCATCGATGAAGCTCGCCCTATTTTCGAAGCCGCCATAGGTGCGGGTCTGTTCTATTTCGACACCGCCGATATTTATGGGGTTGGTGCGTGTGAAGAAGTTGTTGGCCAATTACTCCGGGATTTGCTACCCAGAGACCAATACGTCATCAACACCAAAATTGCCATGCCCATGGGGAAAGGTGCCAACCAAGGCGGATTGTCACGCAAGCACATCATCGAAGGCGTAGAGAGCTCTCTTAGACGACTCGGACTTGACTACGTTGATCAGCTGATAATCCACCGCCACCCCCACGGAATAAGAGGCGCATCTGAGGGTCCGATTGAAGAAACGTTGGAAGCTTTGAACGATGTTGTCAAAGCGGGAAAGGCCCTCCACATAGGCGCTTCTTCAATGTTTGCTTGGCAGTTTGCTGAACTCCAGCTCACTGCCAAACTCAATGGCTGGACCCAATTCATCAGTATGCAAAACCATTACAACCTCATATACCGGGAGGAGGAGCGCGAAATGAACCCTTACTGCTTGAGTACCGGGGTCGCCCTTCAACCTTGGTCTCCCCTAGCTCGCGGTATTTTGGCAGGCGCATACAAGGGAAGCCTCGAGGGCGGAACGACCAGTCGGTCCAAGGGCCAAGATAGAGCCCGTACTGAGTCTCTCTACAGAGGAGAAATGGATTTCGCTATTGCCGATCGAGTCATAGCTCTTGCCGAAGACCGTGGCTGTAGACCCGCTCAAATAGCAATTGCCTGGTTACTTTCAAAGCCCGGAGTTGTAGCACCTGTTGTTGGCGTGTCGCGAGTAGAGCAGCTGGAACAACTAGTTGAAGCATGCTCCATAGAACTATCAACGGACGAAGTTTCTCAGCTAGAGGAGCTTTACCGACCTGTTGAAAACCTGCTGTCAATCGGAACCTCTTAAATTAGTCATTTGAGCATTCTTTTCGCTCATGGGCTTCCGGACAGCTAGCCTCTGCTCTCAATCTATTCGGGGCGCTCCACCATAAACCTCGCGATCGAAAGGCTTTGACGTGAAAGCAGCAGTGCTTAACCAAATTCCAGGTGAACTCGAAATCACCGAAGTCGGGATAGACAAGCCCGGACCACGCGAAGTGCTCATCAAAACATCCGCTGCTGGGCTCTGCCATAGCGATCTACATTTCATGGAAGGCCTCTACCCCTACATGACGCCAGCTGTCCTCGGACACGAATCAGCTGGTGTCGTCGAAGCAGTCGGCTCTGATGTGACTTACGTACAACCTGGTGATCACGTGATCACATGTCTTTCAGTCTTTTGCGGTCACTGTTCTTACTGCACAGAGGGAAGGCCTTCACTCTGCTCCGGCAAAGATCTTGAGTGCAATCGAGGACCCGACGAAGCTCCACGTCTAACAATTGATGGTGCACCCGCCTGGCAGTTCCTCAACCTTTCATCGTTCGCTGAACAGATGCTGGTCCATGAACACGCAATTGTGAAAGTCCGGGAAGATATGCCTCTTGACCGTGCTTCGCTGATCGGCTGCGGCGTCATGACTGGTGTTGGCGCTGTTTTCAGAACTGCCCGCGTCGAACCAGGCGAAACAGTTGCCGTTTTCGGCGCAGGTGGAATTGGGCTCGCTGCGATCCAGGCTGCTCGAATAGCAGGTGCCGGGAGGATCATCGCTGTTGACATGATCGACACGAAACTTGAAGTGGCTCGACAAATGGGTGCTACCGACACCGTAAACGCTGCTGATACAGACGCCGTTCTGAGCATTCATGAGATGACAAGCGGTGGAGTCCATAAATCCTTCGAGGCCGTCGGCCTGAAGCAAACGACCGAACAAGCATTTCAAAGTTTGCGAAATGGTGGCACCGCAACTGTGATCGGAATGATCCCTCTCGGGACGAACATAGAAATTCATGGCGTTGATTTTCTGATGGAGAAAAAGATTCAAGGCTCAAACATGGGTTCAAACCAGTTCCGCACTGATATGCCTCGCCTTGTGGACATGTATCTTGACGGACGCCTAATGCTCGATGAGATGGTCTCTGCCAGAATTAGTTTGGAAGAAATAAATCAAGGCTTCGAAGCGATGAAGTCAGGTTCGGTAACGCGCTCCGTTATCACTTTCGACTGATCAACAACTTCTAGCATCACCTACATAGCTAAACGAACTACCAGTCATGGACTGTGTTCATGACGCCGCGCACTCTTCCAATGAGCGTGCATGAATTAATTCCTTTGGCCCTTAATACATTCACGGCCGCATCATTTAGACGATCAACTGTTAATCGGCCTTCGTAGAGAGCTTGGTCGATACTCGAAAATGCGGGACCGACATCTGCGAGCGTGCCCAAAATCATAAGATCAGCACCTGCCTGCACAGCCATAATCACTGCTTCTTCAGTACTCCACCTATCGGAGACTGCCCCCATATTCAGAGCATCAGTAACTACCAGACCATCAAAGCTTAAATCGTCACGAAGAATGCCTTGGATAACTGCGGGTGAAAGCGAGGAAGGAAGGCCTTCGCTGACGTCAGGAATTTCGCTGTGCCCAACCATGATTCCTGATTTTTTTGAGGCAATCGCGGCCTCAAAAGGGACAAGGTCGTTATCAATCAATTCAAGAAGGACTGGTCCGATAGATCGGCCTTCATGCGAGTCCCTGTCTGTCGCTCCATGACCTGGGAAATGTTTCGCCACGGGCAGAACTCCTCCATTGCTAAGCCCTTCAATGGTCGCGATTCCATAGTCCACAACCAGCGTTGCATCATTAGAAAAAGACCTATCTCCGATTCCTGGCCCTGCGCCTACATCTAGAACTGGTGCCAGGTTGACATTGAAGCCCAATTCCAACATCTGACCAGCATGCCGTTCCGCGCGTTGACGCACGAGTTCTAAACGCTCATTTACCTGACGCCCAGCGCTTGGCAAGTCCGGCAGAACATGACGCAGGCGCTGGACTCTTCCGCCTTCCTCATCAGCAGCCATCAATAACGGGATTCGATCAGCGAAATCCTGCAACTCATCAATTCGCCTAGCAATCCAAGGAGTAGCACCGCCTGAAAGCAAGATTCCTGCTATTTGATGATCACGAGCTTCTTCGACAGCGGCCCCGAATTGCGATTCGGTCATCATTGGCAAAAAAAGTTGTCCGATCCGTACAGCTCTGGGCAACTCAGCCACGCAACCTCTGTCGATGTCGTCTATCCAGCGTCCACGCATTAGCTGTTTTACCGCCAGACCAGACAACCAACCTGCAGGGCGTTCATGTCCATTGAAGATTCTTGGACCGGGGTCACCAATCGCTACCTTGGTGCCGTCTGCTAGCTGAAGCCAGATCCCTAATGCTCCCGGGGCACCTTCATAAGCAGATCTAACACTGTCTGTCAGAGGCTCGCTTACTCCCAGCGGTGGAACAATTTTTGTTCCGACCACTTCAACAGACCCATCAGCAGAAACCACCCAGTAGCCGATACCTCCAGGCCCATCCACTACGCCCACGATGGTTGAATTAGGCAGCAGGGTTTCGCTAGGACTGTCAGCAAACAGACTTTGCATTCCTTGTGGCATCAAACTGACTAACGCAACCAAAAAAGCCAGCCAGCCCACCCTTCGAACAGTTGGAGGCTTGCGCTTAATCACTTCGCCCCTCGAGACTGCGGTCAATTTCCTCAGAATTAGGGAGAAGGTGGCTGAGGGTTATCTTGTCTTCACCGGCCTCGGCTACTAGCAGTGGAACTTCTAGATTGATTTGGCGGAGTAGACAAAACGTGGCGTCCTCAGCAGGGCAATAGAAGACCGTGGCATTAGCTTCCACGCGAAGATCTTGCTCTGCTTCAATAGCTAATTCGAATACTTGGGGCATCAGGGGCCCCTGCACTTGATAAGAATTTCTTCCTACTACCTGAGACCGGTCAGCGTTCTTGACCTCAAGCTCGAGAACAAAAGTGCCCTCTTCATTGAATTTGTATCCCTCTGGCAGCAGCAGATCCACTACTACTTGAACCCTTCCTTGAGAAACCGTAATTTGCGGAAACGTAACTGTTTCATCCGCTGCTGCTCGGTCCAACAAAAATGCCGCTTTTTGGTTGGTGAGTTCGAGGGTCCCGAGGTCTGATGTTTGTGTGTCCAAAATGCGAATCTGATGGTTATTGGTATCGGCTATATAGATAAGCGCTCCGGCAGCACTTAACCCACTTGGCTCCGCTAGTTGGGCAGCTTCACCCGACCCGTCCTTAAATCCTGGGTTTCCGTTACCCGCTACCGACACAGAGTTACCTGTCTCGCTATCAATGATCTTTATTCGATGGTTGTAAGTATCAGCTATATAAAGATCGCCATGAAGAAATTCGATACCTACTGCATGTTGCAACTGCGTGACTTGAGCTTCTCCGGTTGAGTCCCCCCAAGAGAACAGTCCATTTCCGATCAGGGTTTTTAGGTCGCCACTCTCTCCTAAATCAATTGAACGGACTGCACTGGCCTCTGGGTCTGTGAACCATAGAGTCTCGCCGTCTACAGCAAGACCCGAGGGTTGCGACAGCGTGGCGGACATTCGGTAACCATCGTCGAGGCCTTCTGCTCCAGTGCCAGCAAAAACATCAACCCACGTCGCCGTTCTTCCGGCCTTCGCCAGGTCGATAACCCATATCTGATGTCGACCTGCCCCTGCAACGAATAGCTGTTCCCCAATTCTTTGCACATCCCAAGGCGACGCAAGCGGTGTCGACAAGGGCGGGCCGGGAACAATCCGATGTGTCGATTCACCTGTGCCTGCGAGGGTTCTAACCGTGCGTTCGGACAGGTCAACGACCCTTATCGAGTGATTCCCCCGGTCCGCGACATACAGATATCGCCCATTGGGCGATATCGCTAAACCTTGTGGTTGTTCGAATTGAGCATCAGCCCAGACCCCATCGACATAACCGGCGCCACCGTTTCCGATAACTGCCGAAATTTGTCCTTCGAGATCTGTTATCAACACCCGGTGATGTCCTGAATCCGCTATGAAGAGCCGGTTTGATTGTTGGTCAGCTAGGACCTTCCCCGGAAAGCTCAAGACGGTTGGAACAAGGTTGCTGTCTGCAGCAATCGTTTCTATAGGGCGAACATCAATGAGGCCAGCAGTGCCATACTCCCGAGCCATCGTGTCGATGACTGGTTGAAACAGTGGGTAGATGCCTTCTCCGGCATGACTTCCCACAACTCGTCCCAATGGGTCTATGAGCACCAAAGTCGGCCAAGCTCGCACTCGATACGAGCGGCGAAGATATTCATAGTCATCGTTAACGACTGGGTGACGGACGCCTAAGCGTTGCACAGCTTCTCGCACCGCTCGGGTTGTCTTCTCATGGTCAAATTTGGCCCAATGCACGCCTACGACTACGAGAGAGTCGGGGTACTCCTCTTCAAGTCGATGCAAGTCGGGTATTACGTGAAGGCAATTGATACATCCTTGGGTCCAGAAGTCGAGGATGACTATTTTGCCTCGAAGGTCTGAAACCAAAGAAAGTGGCCGTTCGACGTTGAACCAATCCAACCCATTGGGAATGTCGGGAGCAGCAATTTCACCTGCATAAGTGAACTCATCATCCATGTCAGTTTCTGTTGAGGTCGAACTACGGTCTGAAGACTCTGTGGAGGTACTCGCTAATGAAGTTTCATCCCTAACTTCGTTAACCGCCGAAGAATTGCATCCAAACGCGAGAACCGTTGATACCAGAACGGTTGCAATGGTGGATTTGGTAGACACAACTCAACCAGTTTGCCCGCACACTGCTAGTAATTGAACCTTATGCACCAAGTCGCGAGTCGATAACCCCAGTATCGAAGCCGGCAAGATGCAAACCTCCATGAAATCTGGCGTGCTCGATTTTTAGACATCGGTCCATCACAAGGTCTAATTCTGCTTGCAGCGCAATTGTGGCCGCTTCAACGTTCCAGAGTCCTAATTGCGTCCAGAAGGATTGTGCGCCAATAGCGACAGCCTGTTCGGCTACCTCTGGCAGGTCTTCGGAACGTCGAAATACGTTGACCATGTCAGGAGTAACAGGCAGATCTTCGAGGGTCGAGTGACAGGGTTGATCAAAAATCTCGTCAATCATTGGATTAACAAAGTAGACCTCGAAGTCAGCACTCGAACTGAGGAGGTAGGTCGCTACGAAGTTGCTGGGCCTTGAACTATTCGCCGACACTCCAACCATAGCGATGCTTCGGGTTTTCTTTAATAACTCCAAGCGGCCCGTTGCGGTTGGTTCGGTCCAACCTGGGACTGGTTCATGAGTTGTCGTCATGGGTGATTCGCTTTCGATAAGGCCTGATCTAAGTCCCAAATAATGTCTTCAAGATCTTCGAGGCCGACAGAAATTCTGACCATGTCTTCGGTCACACCACCTGTAGCAAGGGCCTCGTCCGAAAGTTGTTGATGGGTGGTAGAGGCTGGGTGAATCACGAGACTTCTGGCGTCACCAACGTTTGCCAGGTGGCTAATTACTTGCAACGACTCGATGAATTTGGCCCCAGCTGCTCTTCCTCCTTTGACTCCGAAGGTAAAGATCGCCCCCGGCCCCTTCGGTAAATACTGCTTCGCGAGGTCGTGATACTGAGAATCGGAGAGACCTGCATAGTTCACCCAGTTCACTGTTGGGTGCTGGTTTAGGTGTTCTGCTACTGCTTGAGCGTTGCTGACATGCGCGTCCATCCTGAATGGCAATGTCTCTAGGCCTTGCAGCAAGAGAAACGCATTGATTGGTGCCATCGAAGCACCAATGTCTCGTAGTTGTTCAGCCCGTAGTTTGGTGCAAAATGCATACTCACCAAAGTTTTCCCAGAACTTCAAGCCGTTATAACTATCAACTGGTTCTGTCATTTGAGGGAAGCGCCCACTACCCCAGTCGAACCTGCCTGATTCGGTGACGATTCCACCGATCGAGTTTCCATGACCCCCGATAAATTTTGTTGCCGAGTGGAGCACGATATCTGCGCCATGGTTTAGTGGCTGACAGAGGTACGGCGTGGCGAAGGTTCCGTCCACAACAAGAGGCAGATTATTGGCATGGGCAATTTCGGCAATCACCGACAGGTCAGGAATTGAACCTGAAGGGTTACCTACGATCTCGGTGTACAGGAACTTTGTGTTGTCATCAATATTCTTGGCATAAGCCTCAGGGTCGTCGCCATCAACAAATCGAGTCTCTATTCCGAATCGTTTCAAGGTCACGTCAAACAGGGTGTGAGTACCTCCATACAGCGCTGAGGAACTAACGAGATTGTCGCCTTGACCGGCTAACGCTGCTGCAGTTAAGAACTCAGCCGACATCCCTGAAGCTGTAGCAACCGAGCCAATTCCTCCTTCGAGGCTCGCCATTCGTTCCTCGAAGGCGTTGATGGTCGGGTTGGAGATTCGGGTGTAAATCGTCCCATATTTTTGGAGAGCAAATTTGTCTGCGGCGTCAGCTGTGTCCTCAAAAACAAAACTAGTCGATTGGTAGATAGGTACGGCTCGAGAGCCGGTGGCTGGATCTGGCCTTCCACCGGCATGAAGCGCTCTGGTTCTAAATCCCCAATTCCTGTCATTCACAGACTTCGATTGTAGGTAATGCTTCAGCTAACGCGTCCGTTCTCATACTTTTGGACCATCGCCAATGCTTCTTCAGGATCGATTTTTGCTACTCCCACCATCCAACATGCGATTGGTGCCGCTATTCGTTCGGAACTGTGAGCTGCTACACCAGCAAGGTTTAGAAGGTTCTCGATCTCTTCGGCACTTGGTGAAGGGAGCCCCATTTCGGCGGCTAACCCTGTAAGCCATTCTTGCGCTGAAGGGTTCTCATTCGGCATCTTTTTTCCCTTTTACTGTTGATGAATGAATTCAGGTTGGTCATAGGACTCCACCCGAGGTGCGGCTCCTGCGAACAGTTCAATGTCCACAAGACACGTGTGAGCCGACGGGCCTTGGGCCAGCTTGGATGTCCCTCTGTCTCTAGTTAACGCATTGGGGTTACCTGCACGACACATGCCTTCTGAGTCAGGGTCATACCAAGCTCCAGTTGATAACTGAACTACTTCAGGCATTAAAGCATCGTCTATAACTACACCAGCAAGACAGCTTCCTCGGTCGTTGAAAACTCGAACTACATCACCCTCTGAAACACCGCGTTTTTTGGCCGTTTCAGGATGAACACGAATGGGTTCTCTGCCTGCCACCTTGGATCCTTGGCTGGGCTCCGTGTGGTCGTATTGACTATGTATACGGACTGTCGGCTGGTTCGAGACTAGATGGAGAGGCCATGTACTCGAGTTCCGCCCTCCCAACCGCTCATAGGGCTCCATCCACGCTGGGTGCGGCGGACAGTCTTCATAATCGAACTCTGCGATGCTTTCAGACCACAACTCAATTCGGCCACTTGGGGTTCCCAGCTTGTGGGCAACAGGGTCATCTCGGAACTCACTCAAGAAAACTTGGTGATTCTCCCCCATCTCACTCACCCCTGGGTAGCGAAGGTAACCAACTTTTCGGAACTCTTCGAAGTCCGGAGCCCATTCGTTCTCGGCTTTAAATAAATCGTAAAGAACTTCAACCCATTCATCTCCGCTGCGGCCCTCTGTGAATTGTTCCTTCAACTCGAGTTGCTCGGCCACCAAGGCCATAATCTCATAGTCATCGCGGGCCTCCCCCGGAGGGTCTACGGCGCGCTCATGAGAAATAAGTAAATTTTCGGCTCCGCCAAGATCATTTCGCTCCAATGGCGTTGAAGACGGAAATACGATGTCAGCTCGTCTCGCTGTAGGCGTCCAGAAGGGTTCCTGAACCACGATCGTTTCAGGGCGTTCCCATGCCGATGCCAATTCAGTCAAATTTTGATGATGGTGGAACGGGTTCCCACCAGCCCACCAAACCATTTTGATGTCGGGGAATTCACCGGATTCGCCATTGAAGTCGTAGGTCTTTCCTGGGTTGTCTAACAGTTCTCGGAAACGAGACACTGAAATCACCGGAGGGCCTTCAGGCCTTGGCGGTATAGGTATTCCAGGTACTCGTTTGCGGACTTGGCCAGCTCCTACGTTGCCCTGTGCTCCAAACGGAAAGGCTATTCCGCCTCCGGGTAAACCGATCTGACCCAAGGCGCATGCCAACGCGGTGGCGGCCCAATAAGACTGTTCTCCATGATCAGCCCGCTGAAGAGACAGCCCTACGTTGATCAAGGTGCGCCGATTGGACATCTCCAGAGCTAGCTCTTCAATAGCGTTGGCGTCTATCCCACTGATATTTGCCGCCCAACTTGGTGACTTGGGTTGTTGGTCAGATTCTCCCATCACATACGAAGAGAATTTCTGCCAGCCGTGGACATACGTAGCGACAAACTCGTTGTCTACCCGGTCATTGGTGATCAACGTGTGTATGCAAGCCAGAATGAACGCGACATCGGTGCCCGGACGAATTGGCTGCCAGCGAGGACTGATCTGTGCATCGATATCATCGCGGAGTGGACCAACGTTTAAAAAGTCGGTGCCTTTTGCTTTCGCCTTTTTCATCCATTCTTCGGTGTGATGAGTGCCCTGACCTCCGTAGGTGACTTCAGTATTGGAACGCCGCAAACCTCCAAAAGAGACAAACAAGTCAGTGTGTTCTGCGATTACTGACCAGCTTGTTCCACGACCAATAGCTGCGTGATACCGCATTCCCAGGAAGTAAGGGACAATTGCCTCGGCTGCTGAGGAAGAATAGGTCCCCCACACATCGGTGTAACCGCCATACATCCGGAGTAAACGAAACAGGAGGGCTCCTGGGGCATGAACTCTTCCCGAAGACCCCCAACCATAGGATCCGGCGAAGAGGGCTTGAGGTCCGTGGGTTGTGCGAATTCGCTTTAGCTCATCGGAGGCCAGGGCTATCGCCTGATTCCATTCGACTTCCACGAATGGTTCCTTGCCCCGCAAGTCACCTCGAGTCCCTGGGCCTCCCTCTAGCCATGACTTTCTAATAGACGGGCGAAGAACGCGAAGTTCTGATCGGTGGAGATAGCCCTGACCGATTTCTGATGGTGCTGGGTCGAGTTCATGGCCGTGAACCTTGACTATTTCGTTATCTCGGCTTTCGATTCGGTACGGCCCAAAATGAGTTCCTAAAGAAGTGATCTTGTTCATGGCTATCGGGGAAGAGTCGCTACTTCTAAATGTTGCTCGGTCTGAGTTCCCCACCGTTCCGCTATCAGTTCAAGGCTTCGCACACGTTCCGCGAGACCAAAACTTGAACAATGGAGGAATAGCTCATTGGCTTGGGTCTGTTCCGCTAGCTGCTGAAGACCAAGTGCGACTTCATCGGGAGTGCCATTGATCGCGTTGCTAGGCATGGCTTCGGCCTTAGACCATTCCGGGTGGGCCAAAGCTTCGTCTGGTGTTACTAACGACCAAAATCGACCGGTGCGCATCCCATATTTTCTGAGTCGGCTCGGCGCCGCTAGCTTGTCTGCCGCTTTACTGTCGGTTGCAGCCATTACTGAAGCTGAAACTATGGTGTAGGGCTCGTCAAGAGTTGGTGAAGGTCGAAAAGATTCTCGATAGATCTCAGCTGCTTCGAGCGTGCCGCCGGTGTCAAAGTGGTTGGCGAAGGTAAATGGAAGCCCCAATACACCAGCCAACTGAGCACTGAATCCGCTTGATCCCAGAAGGACTACTTCAGGGGACGATGTAGCGACGGGGGTAGCCGAGAACTTGTTCCATAGGCCATGATCAGTTCTGACGTCACCTAGTAAACCCATTACATCGATTAAGTCGCGGGGGAAATCCTCAACCGACAACGCTGCAGCAGAACCTCTAATAACTGCCATGGTTTGTCGATCACTTCCCGGAGCGCGGCCGATACCTAAATCGATGCGCCCTGGGTGAAGCGCCTCCAAAAGAGCAAACTGCTCGGCTATTACCAAAGGAGCGTGATTGGGCAACATGACACCACCCGATCCAACTTTGATGTTTTTGGTAGACGCTGCTACGTGCGCTATGAGCACTGCCGGTGACGTACTCGCCACCGTATTCATGTTGTGGTGTTCCGCTACCCAAAATCTTGAATAGCCAAATTCTTCCGACTTAACTGCCAACTCGGTTGCATCCGATAATGCCTGAGCGCTAGTCGCATCACTTGAAACAGTTGCAAGGTCTAGAACCGAGAGAGGCATATGTTCCATGGTTAAAAATCTACGCCTTTATTGTTCGAACCGTGAGTTCTAGAGCAGCAATTGCAAATGCGTACATATTTGACTCGCGTTCTTTGATTCCGGTATTCAATTCGAAGCTCGCTTCGACTGCTCCGCTACAAGCAACCCAACCATGGCCAGGAGGGTCACCATAGGGGTTACCTGAAGGTCCAGTCGCTCCCGTTTCGCCTATCCCCCAATCTGCTCGATAAAGGTGCCTGGCTCGATCTGCTTGCACCTTTGCAAACTCTTCAGTTGCCCCTCTTAGGTTCTTCGGCAATGGTTCAGAACCGAACAAGACCTGTCGACCCGCGCTGGTATATACAACCATTCCGCCCTTATAGAAATCACTGGCTCCGGGTATAGCAACCAGAGCGGCGTTGATTAGACCACCAGCTGCTGACTCTGAAACAGCTATAGA
>CAJWBN010000062.1 GCA_913020735.1 uncultured Acidimicrobiaceae bacterium | reverse complement strand
GTGCCCATGTATCGAATTTTGCACCTGACATCTCGTTTCGAAGCCGTGAGCTATTTGATTCTTCTAGCTGCGACGGCAGTGAAATACACAGCCGGATACGAGCAAGGTGTAACCATTATCGGGCCGATACACGGTGTCCTTTACCTAATCTTCGTGGTCGTTATAGCGCGATGGTTCGTGCAGCTTAAGTGGAGTTTGAAGAAAGCTGTTGTGGCGATGGTTTTAGGATCTTTACCTCTCGGAGGTTTTCTGGTTGACCGTTGGATAAGTGTTTCCGCCGACTATGCAAAATAGTTATCGGCTACTCGCCGATAAAATTTGGGCTTCGTTTCTCCACAAACGCGGCTATTCCTTCTTGACCATCATGCGTAGCCATAGCCTCCGCAATCATCACACCTTCTACTTCGCCCGCCTGTTCCAAGGAACTGTTAAACCCGGCGTAGACAATTTGTTTTGCATGACCTAGGGCCCAGGCCGGCCCATCAGCAAGTGACTGCGCCAACTCAGCTGTAGCAGCATCAACCTCATCATCAGGCACCACGCGATTAACTAACCCCCACTCCTCGGCCTCGTGTGCAGACAAGACTCTGTTTGTCAGGGTGAGATCAAGCATCCTTCGCACACCGATATGTCGAGCCACGAAGTAGGTCGATGTCCCATCAGGAGTAACTCCCGCTCTTGTGTAAGCCATAGTGAACTGTGCCGACTCTCCAGCTACTACTAAGTCAAACGCACTGACTATCGAGAGACCCGCTCCACCTGCTGCGCCATTTACACCTGCAACGAAGGGCTTCGGCATCCGATTCATTTTGTAAATGCCGCCATGAAAGTCTGTCAGCATCCCGCTAGCTAGTTTCGGTAAGCCTGCCCCTGCTTCATGAAACTCCTTCAAGTCTCCGCCAGCGTGGAACACCTTGCCGTCAGCCGTCACAGATACAGCTTTGACCTGTTCATCCCACTCAATCTCTAGCATGACGTCCCGAAGGTCTCGAGAAAACTGGGGATTGACTGTATTAGCCCCACCTTGGCGAGCAAAGCGAACGTGTGCCACTCCGTCTCGGACTTCATATTCAATGGTCTCTAAATTCATTTTCTCATCCTTTCAACATCTCTTTTGGAACTCATCGCGCTGCTGGCGCAAGATCGCGCGCTGCTTGCACCGGATCAATATTTCCAAATGGCATTATCGAAACAGCCGAAGTCGTAACCCCCATCTCGTGGTAACGATCGATGTGTTCTCGGCATTCTTCGGGGTGCCCATGAACTATTAGTTCATCAACAACATGGTTGGGAATCGCATCAAGAGCAGCTTTCCTATCCCCGGCTGACCAGGCACTCCACATACCTTCAAGATCCTCTGAGCGGCCTAACCACCGGTGGAAATCTGCGTAGACCGGAACATTCAAGTAGGCAGCAATCGCTCGTTTTGCCCCAGCTCGAACGACGTCCGCATCTGGATTAGGGCAACAGAAAATTCGCGCCACTATCTCTTTGTTCGAACCTCCCTCATCTACATATGGCTTAACAGTGGCAACGTCAGCCGCTGAAAGCCAGTTGATGATAGCCCCATCTCCTTCTCGGCCAGCAAGGCGAAGCATCCCGGCTCGCAAAGCTGCAATCAGGATGGGGGGTTGCTCTGTCGGAACCCTCCTCAATGTGAAGCCCTTGACTTCGAATCCGTCGAATTCTTGACTCACCTTGTCACCTGTAAGCGCTGAACGTAGGAATCGAACCATGTCGCGCGTTCTCTTATACGGCTCTTCGAACGGAATTCCATTCCAGTGTTCAACGATCACATTCGAAGAGGAACCTATGCCCATCACAAACCGTCCCGGAGCAGCCTCACACATTGACGCTATGTGTTGCGCCATTAAGGCGGGGCCACGAGTAAACGCCGGGATGATTGCTACCCCAAGACGAAGTTGCGGCACCCATTGAGAAGCGAGAACCAGCGGGGTGAAACCATCTGCCCCATCGGCTTCCGAACTCCATAAGTCCGTATATCCCAAGTCAGCAAATTCCTTATACAACTCACGCTGCTCAATTAGCGGTGCGTCGAAGGGAACTGTTATGCCGTGGCGATAGCTCATTGTTTCTAGATTCCTTATTCAGTTAGCACTCTGCCTTCGACACTAGCCAGGTCACTTCACTACTTACCTATTGAGCTAGCACTTCGGTCAATAATTTACGTCTCACTGTCCCACCCCAGGGCAAGAATAGAGACATGACAGGACAGTTACGCCTTATTGACATCACTCCCAAAAAATCTAAACGAAACAACCAAAAGTTGAACTTTGAGACTCGTGACCTGGGAAGAAGAGGTATCGCTGACGCAAGAGCTGCATTAGCCAACGCTCGGCTACTACCTGAAGTTGATCTCGATGCGGCATAGGTAGCACTCGCTAACGGGCTTCCCAACAAACCTCGACCCGCCACGATTTCGGCAATACGCCAAACCATAGGTTTTAGACAACTGCCGTGACTAAGGTTGGTACATGTCTGAAATCGTAATCGTTGAAGCCGTCCGTTCGCCCGTTGGTCGCCGAGGCGGAGAACTAAGCAACATTCACCCATCTGACCTTCTGAGCGAGGTGCAAACGGCTCTGATTGAGCGGAGTGGGGTCGACCCTTCCACTATCGGCCAAGTAGTCGGAGGATGCGTCAGCCAAGCGGGTGAACAAACTGCAAATATTGCTCGTACTGCATGGCTCGCGGCAGGAATGCCCCTAACGGTTGCAGCAACAACTGTCGATGCGCAATGCGGCTCTAGCCAACAAGCGATTTCTCTGGCCTACGGCTTAGTAGCTTCCGGTGTAGTTGATAGCGCCGTCGGATGCGGCGTCGAATCAATGACGAGGAATCCGATGGGGTCCTCATACAAAAAGGGCCAATTAACAGCAACGCCTCGGTATAAAGAGCATTACGAATACACAAGTCAGTTTCAAGGCGCTGAATTATTGGCGAAAAAGTGGAACATCACACGCGAAGAGTGCGATGAGTTCGGTCTCCGAAGTCAGTCAAACGCTGCCAGGGCATGGGACGAAGACAGGTTCGCCACCCAAATAGTCGAAGTAAATGTTCCTGTAGTAGACGATGACGGAACTGCAACGGGGGAAACACAACGAGTATCGAAAGATGGCGGCATTCGGCCAACCACTCTTGAAGCTCTTTCTCAGTTGAGTCCAGTAATGGACGGCGGCGTCCATACTGCTGGCGCCTCATCGCAAATAAGTGATGGAAGTGGAGCGGTGCTAATGATGACCGCCGAGAAAGCCGATGAACAGGGTCTGAAACCTTTGGGTCGCATCGTCGACACTTGTCTAGTCGGAAGCGATCCTGTCTTAATGCTGACGGGACCGATAGAAGCAACCCATCACCTCCTAGAACGCAATCAGATGACTATGAGCGATATCGACGTAGTCGAAATAAACGAAGCCTTCGCTTCAGTAGTCCTAGCCTGGGCTCGCGAAATGAACCCTGATATGGACTCAGTCAACCCCAACGGTGGCGCCATTGCCTTAGGTCACCCGCTCGGAGGAACAGGATCAATTCTCATGACTAAAGCACTTCACGAATTACATCGCGCTGACAAAGAATTTGGTTTGGTGACGATGTGCTGCGGCGGTGGATTAGGAACAGGGACAATCATCCAACGGGTGTGAGTCAACTGGCAGTCGCCTAAACAAAATTAAATAATCGTCTGTGCAATCAGCTCAGATGGCCCCGCGTCATCAATTCGAGCTTGCCAAGCCGGCAGTAATTTCAGCCAGAGCCTCATGTCTCCACTCATCTTGAGTTTCCCTTTCATGTACTCAGATGCCGGATCGGCTTCATGACGAAAAAGCTGAGCTGCCAACTG
The DNA here is from genome assembly GCA_913020735.1 of uncultured Acidimicrobiaceae bacterium. Classification (GTDB taxonomy): domain Bacteria; phylum Actinomycetota; class Acidimicrobiia; order Acidimicrobiales; family Poriferisodalaceae; genus MedAcidi-G3. The sequence goes on along the minus strand of CAJWBN010000062.1, from coordinate 9,254 downwards.
GTATGACATCGCGAGTTCAAGGTCTCGACCGCGAGCCGAACCGACATACGCATTCTCAATAACTCCGCCAGCGAACTCTACGGAAATAGTGACCTTGCCTTCTGGCGTCTCATCAATTTTGGCGACGAGGAGCGCCGATAAATCGCCGAACAACGGGCGTTCTAAGGCCGCCCACTCAGCGACAAACTCTTCGCTCAAGAACTGCATCAATCCGTACCTTAAGCGGTCCCGCGCAGCCCAGCGAACAGATCTTCTTCAAGTTCGTCAGTAGGAATACGAGAACGAAGCAACATGTATTCCTCGAACGGATGAATAGCGTCTTGAACTTCTTCAGGCAAGCCAAACCAAAAAGGAGATTCCGGGTCAACTTGAGTGGCATGAGCCAGCAAAGCTTTTCTCCTAATTGCGTTATCAACCGGAATCATCGCATTAATCCGATCATCCCTATCCCTACCAGAGAGCCACTTTTCGTCATATGGCGATTCAAGTCCCCGGTCAATAAAAGCCTGGTGAGTAAGCAACAATCTTTGCTTTGACCAGATAGGGGCATACAGCTTTAAAGGTTCGAAAGGTTCTCCTGCTTCTGGGTACCAGTCAGGGTCACCTGCTCGCTCAAAAGCCGGGATGCTGATCGCTGTCACCTGAAGATGATCCGGGTGCGGATATCGGTTCTGCACTTCTGGGTATGTCATGACAACCTGAGGACGTACGCGACGGATAACCGCAACAAGTTTTCCTACAGCACTATCTAGATCAACATTTGCGAAAGCGTCGGGATGTTTATTCGCCTCGCTCTCAGGCATGCCTGAATCGCGATAACCAAGCATGACAACTTCGTCATAACCAATAATGGACGCGGCTAAGTCAAGCTCAGCCCGGCGAACCGAAGCCAAGTTGTCCTTGACTTCCTGGCGCTCCATAGCCGGATTGAGTATGTCTCCTTCTTCTCCACCGGTGCAACAAACCAATGTTGTGCGAATGCCCTCAGCGGCATAGAGGTTGATCGTTCCCGGACCTTTAGACGACTCATCGTCCGGGTGCGCATGGACAGTAAGTATTGACAGCGACATCAAAGCCAACCTACCAATCCGTTGACTTCAGACGTGAATATTCAAGAGCTGATTTAGCTTGCAGGAGTGAGATCTACCATTCCAGTCTCTTCGTCGACAGCCATCGCGTATCCGCAAAGGGCAGCCAAACGTTCGCGACCTTCTTCCGGTCCGGAAGCAAGCAGTTCATCGCCTGCTCTTAGAGTCACAGTTTTTCTTGGGTTGTATATGTAGCCAGACGCCCGACGAACAGCAAGGACGTGATATCCAGGATCTACAGCTAACCCGAGCGACCCCAACGTGGCATCGTCAGCGCTGGACCCTGGAGCAATAGGTACTTGCACAACCACATCATCAGTATCGCCCAAAGCCAGCGCTAACACCGGATGCACATCTTCTTGATCGAGAACTAGAGAAACTATTTGAAGCGCTTGATCGCCTATATCTTCTGCTGCTTCGGCCAGGTGCAGCAAACCGCGAAGTTCAGATGGGTCAACGTCATCAGCAGCTGCTCGAAGGACCCAGGTCTGCAAGGAGACTTTCATTCCGTCTAGGCGCTCCTCTAAAGCCCGAACTTCCCTAGCTAAAGAAAGATCTTGAAGGACCAAGGCTGAATAGGCCAACCCAATAGCGGTTTCTGAAATATTTTTCATCTCTACAAGAGTGTCAACCGCCCGATCAAGGTCAGTTAGAAGACTTGAAGTATCAGCTACAGGCGGTATCCACGGAACTGCCGCTGCTAACTCACGAAGCCGAACTATTCCGGCCGGTTCACCTCGCATAAATAACGCGTCACCAGCCTCAACTACATCATCTCCACCTACATCTGTTAGCCAGCGTCTACCTCTTTGTATGGCAACCACCCTCATCCCAACAACGACAGGTAATTCCATATCAGAGAGAGGGCGATTAGCTAAATGGCTTCCATCGGCTACTACCAGTCGGTGCGAAACTTCCGCTGCTTGTGCTAGATCAACCACAAGGGCGCGCGGGATGCCAATATTTCGCAGAACGATCTTGGCAATATCGACTGCAGCATTTGCTATCTGTTCGATAGATGACACGACTTGTAGGACTGAACTCATCCCATCAACCTCACGCGGGTGACGAACGGCAAGCATTGCTAAAGATCGCATCTCGTGAACAAGATCCGACATCTCTTCTTCAAGACCAAGGACAGCTTCCGCCATTCCCTCATCATCGAAATACAACGCCGCGTAGGCAAGGTCGACCATTAATTCCGAGGCATCTTTCGACTCGGCTAACAGTGTTTTGAGATTCCTTGGTTTGTCATCCATGACGTATCTCACAGGCTAGGCAATAAGAACAAGGTGGGTGAACAAAATTTAGGTGACGAGGTGTAAAGCCTTTAGCTGTAGGAAGTCTCAAGCTACTCATGACAATCCCAGCCATCCGATAGTTAGAACCAACGCAGCTGCTCCTCCGAGATCTACAGAACTTGTCACAAGAGGCATTCCATAGGTATCTGGGTCCACCCCAGCTCGAACAGCTAACGCAGTTCCGTAATAGCCGATAGCACCCGCTAGTACGGTCGCAATTAATCCACCGATCGTCGAAATCCAAACTAATGAAGCCATTCCCGGGGACTCAAAGCCAAATATTAAACTCGCTAGATGGGCTAGGAAGCCGTTGAGCAGAAGTACAGGCAAAGCAAACGCCAACCCAGCTATCAAGTCCCTACGCGCTGGTCGTCCAGGAATCGCAGTTGGCTCAATTACTCCGAGATGGAATTTCGAAGAAAGTCTTCCCGAAAGAATGCCACCAATGGCTCCGGCCGTCGCGAGACACGCCGGCACCAACACCAGCATCGCCCTATTGGCAGCGAACGCTGCTAATTCATGTTCAATAACTACTCCGGCTATCACCAGCAAGATTCCAGTAGCCAACAGAATTGGCAGCGACTCAATCAAGACCTGTCGCATAAGTGAGAGCAGTGTGCGTCGGCCCCACCAGAGGCTCACCCCAGCCGCTACAACTAGTACAACGGCAAGAGTCTTTGTCAGCAGATCTATTTCCAATAGCAAACTCGCAACAAGCAACGCCGGAAGTGTCACCACATCACCCACAGCTGATACCAGCGGGGCATTAACGTCATCCAGATCCCATCCGCGTTGCGCCGACCTTGCTGCCATACCGAGAGTTACAGCGATGAGCACCAGAAACGAAAGTAAAGCTCCGACCGCCGACAGAACCAGCAAGTCACTAACGGCGATAACTGAATCAAGTCCGAAAATAGGTGACAGAACTTTCGTAAGAACAGCTAGCGCCACGGCAGTTACCAGCGACAACACCCCAGAAGCTATGACGTTTTGCATAACCAGAGTTTCAGGTCGCCGAGACATTCGGAAAGTACCGGCATGAATGGATGTCGCTAACCGGCTTCCTAAAGCACCGAAGATGTTGCCCCGCATTCCTATAGCCGCCGGAACTAGCACCAACAGGCCCGGATAACGCTCCAACGTTCCCGTCATCGCCGCCAACAGTGCCCCAGCTACAACTGCCGTAAGACTGCTGAAGCCCAACGCGACAAGACTCTGGCGTATACCGATGTTGTCTGGGCCCAGTAAGTCACGGACCCTAGCCGGGCGCCGCACTCGAAAACGGGGGCGTTCCCTATACCCGCGACCCGTAGGCCACTCAGATCTAGGGAGAAGACGCATAGACCTAGGGTGGCACTTGGATGGCCCTAAGACAGGCCTCCTTTTCGTTTAGATTCAGAATTAATTAAATAGAAGTTCCCGCTAACCGTTTCATAGCAATGGAAAGCTGCTCGGGACCTAGGTTTCCGCTCATTCGAAATGCAACCGTCCCGTCAGCTTCAACAAATACAAAATAAGGCACCGACATGGCACCAAACGCATCGGCGACGGTTTGAGACGGCGTGTCAGCAATAACCGGGTACTTCCAACCTTCATCTTGTAACCATTTTTGGGGCGGATGATTTCCACGGTCGGGAGCTTCAAAGGTCGAAATTGCAATCAAATCAACGTTGGTTGGCAACTTATTCGCCATCAGCCATTCAGTAAGACTTGCCACTTCGCGCTGACAATGAGGACACCAGTGGGCGAAAAAAGCGACAACAAATGGTCGTCCGGCAGGCTTTATTTGGACTGTTTCACCTGTGAGCAGATCTAAACCGGTTACTAATGGGGCTATTTGGCCAACCGCCGTGTCCGAATCAGCAGACTCGAACCGATCCAGTGCCTTACCAGACACAACCGATTCAACAACTAATTCATCGGCGTCTTCAATTGACAATTCGCTTTGCCCACCCCGACAGGCTCCAGCTATCACCATGGGCACCAGCAGTGCCGGTATTAACCAACGCATCACGGTGTGAACGCTAACGCAGGAATCGTCGCAAAACTAAGAACGAACGAATTCCCATGGCCCAACGGTCTCATCCGGTCGCGGCAAAACAACCCCAATTTGGCGGGAAAGAACTAGAAGGTGCCCATCAGGTGACCAAATCTCTCCCGTCTCATCTATGAAACCCTCACGACCGGAAAGTTGCCTGAAGATAGCTGCACAATAATCGTCACCCCTCAAATCAATATTTCTTGGATCGGTCCGAAATTGAACCGTCAGTTCCAAGGTAGGAGTATGAACGGCCACGTCAGAGTGGACCATGACCGCAGGCACCCAACAATCCGCCATAGCTGCAAGCACGGCCTCGTCATAAGGCTCGGGTTCCGACAGGCGAACCCACCCTCCAGCCTCGTAACCGCCTGGAACTGTTGAAGTCTCTGGAACCCCCGGTACTCCCAACCCCCATCGTTGTTCCCAACGACTCCTTAGCGGAACATCATGCGAGTTGCTCTCCATCATCCAGGTCTCATCAATGGCTGGCAGAGTTGGCAAATTTCGCTGTTCCCACTCGTGCGAAACTATTTCCATTTCCGCAGCGGCAATTAAAGCAGTCGCTATGTGCTGATTATCTTGCGTCATTCGCACCGTAGCGAAGGATGCGATTCTCCCCTCACGCTCAACACTTACTTCGAGATGAACCGGACCTTCTTTCGGAGCGGCTAGAAAGTGTGTGGTTGCCGTTCGGACGCAACGGTCACCGCCTAAATAGTGCTGTGCTGCCCGAATCAAAAGTGCTGCGATGATCCCACCATTCGGTCCATTAACAACCCACCACGAACGATCAAAGCTGGCAACTAGTCGCCCATCATCCTGTTCTTCCATCATCATTGCTTCACGGAATCGCATCAACTTCCTCTTTCGCGGACAGTTTTCACTACAAGGCAGCCTTGAACGGCCAGACTTTAGGCGGAGTCGGTGTTCATTGGATGCCGTAAGTGGCACAATTTGATTGTGGAAATTAAGCAACTCGAATCGACAACCGGTTTCGTCATTTACGACTTACCTGAGGCAGAAACCTACGTGGGCCCAAGTCGTCTGGGTGCCAAGCTCGCGCCAGGCAACGCAGAAATGCTGGTACGTCATCAGACTTACATCTTCGCTCTAGCAGAACAACGAAAGAGCGGAGCCACCATCGGGCTCAAAGTAGATCCCGACGATACAGATTCAGCAGTAGGTGCATTGTCTGAAGAACTGAGGACCGAATTCGAATCCCAGAAGCTCCTTACCAGCCCCGGCCTCAGACTGAACAAAGAATCGTTGGATCCAGTCCTCCGTCATGACAAACGAAACCCCATAGTGAGAGACAACCGCGACGGTGTCACATTCGAAGATGAATTACTGTCGTTGGGAGCCGTCACATGTGCCTCCGTTCTTGCAAAACCCGCCGAAAGTTGGGACGTTGCTATCGAAGGCTTCAACCAAGCAAGCATTGCGATCGCCCGCGAAGTGGAAAATCAAGGCGGAAGTGTAAAAAGGATTTCTACTCCGAAGGGCTGCGTAACCGGCAACTTTGACAGCGTTAGCTTGGCTGACACCTGGTTAGACGCTGGGCCAAGCTGTGTTGAACAGTTGGGAACAGTCGGAAAAGCTTGGGAGATATGGAAATCAGATATGGACGCCATCTTCGTCGGCTCGAAACCAGGCGCCATGTCAGGAGACGGCGCTCGTGGCGTTCAAGACACCCCAATAATCGCTACCTCAGCAGCAGCGGTCTCTTCGAAAGCATTAGCTATTTTGCGCAAAAACAACACCCCGGTTGCAGCTGATTTTCTCACTGGAATCGGCCCCGCATTGGCATGGTGGACACCAGAAGAAACAAGTCAAGATGAATTGCGTTCATCGACTAGCAAGCTTGTTACAGAGCTCCTCGAAGAAACTAGCAATCACAGCGACGGACACTTTATGGCAGCTTGCTACAAGGCCGAAGCATTTATAGATAGCTGGCAGGAGCAACGGCCATTTGGTCGCCCTCTGGGTTAGCTCTGAACACCCCTAACGAAAATCTCTGCTTGATACGGTTGATCCAATTTCAAGTTTTTCAATCTTTTCAGCGATGACGTTAGTTACACGCCCATGTCGTTCAAGCCTGCCGTGCACCCTAAGCGCTGACTCAGAGCGAACGACTGCTCGAAAGCGCAACCAACATCCGCTTGAAACTATGACATTTATCAACCCAGTCTCATCCTCAAGGTTGACGAAAACAGTGCCTGATGCTGTCGCTGGACGTTGGCGGTGAGTCACGACACCCGCCACCTTTACTTTGCCCATTTCACAATTTAAAAGATCAGCAGCGGTCATCACTCCTTCCTCTTTAAGTTCCTTTCTTATAAATCTGGTTGGGTGACCATCCGGAGCTATCCCAGTGGCCCACAAATCGGAAATCGCCTCATCTTGTAACGACATTCCTGGCAGAGTCGGAGCAGAAACTCCAGTAACAATTCCACGAAGTCGACCAGAGCGCGACTGAGACGTAGCCCCCACAGCCCACAATGCTTCCCGTCGCCCAATACCAAAACAGTCGAAAGCACCTGAAGTAGCTAATGCCTCCAACTGCTTTTGAGACACAGATGTGCTCCTTGACAGCTGTTCTAGATCTTCATAGGGCCCTGCAGCAGCAATTTCAAAGGCTAACTCTGCGCTAATACCTCTAACAGACGAAAAGCCCAGTCGTACAGCAACATCACCTGTCGACTTGTAAGAAGTTTCAAGGATGGCTTTATCCGCCGAAACATTAAGGTCCGGAGTTAAGACCTTCACCCCATGACGTCTCGCATCTTGAACTAACGAATGCGACGAGTAAAAACCCATGGGTTGGGAATTGAGTAAAGCTGCGCAAAAAGCTGCTGGGTAGTGGTACTTAATCCACGACGAAGCATAAACAAGATGAGCAAATGAAACAGAGTGACTTTCCGGGAAGCCGTAATTAGCGAAAGCGACCATCTTCTCCCAAATCTGATCAGAAACTTTTCTATCTATACCTCGCCGCGACATGCCCTCATATAGTCGACCTCGCAGGCGCTCCATACGCTCTTGAGACCGCTTAGAACCCATCGCTTGCCGCAACTCGTCAGCCTCCGTAGACGAGAAACCCCCAACATCAATTGCCATCTGCATGAGCTGTTCTTGGAAAAGCGGGACACCCAGGGTTTTAGAAAGAGCTGGTTCGAGGAGAGGGTGGAGATACGTAACTGCTTCCTCTCCGTTGCGTCGACGAATATACGGATGCACAGAACCGCCCTGGATAGGGCCAGGTCGAATAAGCGCTACTTCAACAACTAAATCGTAAAAACAACGGGGCTGAAGTCTGGGAAGAGTCGCCATTTGTGCCCGTGATTCGACTTGAAATACACCAATCGAATCAGCTTGACACAACATCTCATAGACCTCATCTTCTTGAGGTAAACCTCCAAGATCTACTTGCACTTGATGAGTTTCAGAAATGAGGTCCACGGCTTCATGCAAAGCGGACAACATTCCTAGACCAAGCAGATCAAACTTCACTAAACCGATCGAGGCACAGTCATCCTTGTCCCATTGCAAAACAGACCGGTTAGCCATGGTCGCCCACTCAACTGGACACACTTCAACTATGGGACGGTCACAAACCACCATCCCGCCCGAATGAATCCCTAAATGTCGTGGTGTTCCCTCAATTTCTGAAGCTAACTGGAGGACATCTGATGGCACTGCTTTTCGATCTTGCCTATCAGTCTCCCATTGGGAATGAACTGGTTGATGGCGTTCAAGAGACTTAGACCAAGCATCTTGTTGGCCAGAGTCATATCCCAAGGCGCGAGCAGCATCACGAACCGCTGATCGTGTCCGATAAGTGATGACGTTGGCGACCTGTGCTGTGTGATCTCTGCCATAGCGGTCAAATACATACTGAATTACCTCCTCACGTCTTCCACTTTCTATATCGAGGTCTATATCAGGAGGCCCATCCCGTTCTGATGAAAGAAAGCGTTCAAACAACAGACCGAGCGAAACAGCATCAACATTGGTGATACCTAAGGCGTAACAAACAGCAGAATTAGCTGCTGATCCTCGCCCTTGACACAAAATGTCACGACTCCGACAGAAGGAAACAATGTCCCAAACAACAAGGAAATAACCTGGGAAACCAAGTTTTTCAATTATTTCCAGTTCATGAGCTATCTGTTTCCAAGCTCCAGCAACTTTCTCATTGCTTTTAGAGCCATAACGACTTGTCGCTCCGACATAAACAATCTTCTGTAGGTACGACATTTCACTTAAGTCATCCGGGCATGGGTATGGCGGGAGTTTTGGTGCAACTAGGGATAAGTCGAAGGCACACTCTCTTCCCAACTCAGCTGCCGTCTCAACCACTCCGGAATAATGAGAAAACCACCGCCGTTGCTCAATACCTGACCGCAGGTGAGCAGACCCATTACCTGGAAGCCACCCGTCTATCTGATCAAGTGATCGACGACTCCGAATGGCTGACATCGCCCTCGCTAAATGTCGTTTAGACGGGACTGCGTAGTGAACACCGTTAGTGCAGAGCAAGCCAACTTTCTGTTCTATCGCTAAATCTGCCAAACAGTCATTGCGGGCATCATCAGAAGGGTCTCCATGATTCCAAAGTTCAACAAAAACATTTTCGCTTCCTGCGGCTTCAATGATTTGGCAAAGTTCCTTCCTTGCTTCGGCCGGGCCTTCAGTTTCAAGCGCAGATGGAACAGCACCTCTCCGCCCAGCTGTGAGTAAAGCCCAATCCCCCCGATGGGAGTCCAGGGCGCTCAACAACTCGGACGTAGACATGTACGGGGCATTCTTCTTTCCAGCCATTTG
>CAJWBN010000061.1 GCA_913020735.1 uncultured Acidimicrobiaceae bacterium | reverse complement strand
TAAGAAGGACTGCCCGTCCTGCGAGCTTATAATTCCTGTTCTCCTCCAGCTAGAGAAAGAAACTCAACTAACAGTCCTGACGCAGGACGACCCGGGCTTTCCTGCCGAAATAGACGAGCGACAGTTCGACGGAGACCTAGCTTTTTCTTGGCACCACGGTATTGAAACGGTTCCCACTCTTCTGGCAGTAGAAAATGGCAAAGAACTATCTAGAACTGTTGGGTGGTCTCGACCTCGTTGGGAATCTCTGACCAAGATTCCACAACTAGGACCTGGCTTACCCGATCAGCGTCCGGGTTGCGGCTCGCTTTCTGTCGACCCATCAATGAGCAAGGACCTGGAACGTCGGTTCGGCGATTCAAACATGACGGCGCGTCGCGTCGAATTTGCTGCTCTTGAAGACACACACGAAGCCCTGTTCGACCGAGGTTGGACCGATGGACTTCCAGTCGTTCCGCCGACTGAAGCCCGAGTAACGGCAATGCTGCAAGGAACGACTCGCTCTCCAGAGGAGGTGGTGGCATCTATTCCTCCGGATTTAGCCCCCTGTACCGTCGAAAAAGTTGCGATTAACGCTGTGATGGCTGGTTGTCGACCTGAATATCTTCCAGTAGTGCTCGCGGGGGTCGAAGCCGTCTGCACTCAGGCTTTCAACATGCATGGTCTCTTGGCTACAACCATGCCCCATGCTCCGGTCTTAATTGTCAATGGACCCATAGCCGAACAAATAGGAATGAACTCTGGAAACAATGTTCTCGGTCAAGGCAATCGAGCAAACAGCACGATCGGGCGCGCCGTGCAGCTTGTTATTCGAAATGTCGGCGGTGGAAGACCAGGAGAGGTAGATAGGGCAGCGTTCGGGTCTCCTGCGAAAGTCGGATTTTGTTTTGCCGAACTGGAAAAGAACTCACCTTGGTCGCCAATCTCTACGATGTACGGCTTTTCGGCAGGCACAAATACAGTCCTAGCGTTTCCCGGCGAAGCTCCCAGGAATCTCGTTGATCAACTATCACGTGACCCCGATTCACTGGCTCGCACCTACGCAACAAATCTGATCTCCATACAACACCCAAAACTTGTTTTGGGCTTTGATGCGATTCTCGCAGTCGCTCCTGACCATTCAAGAGTGTTCAGAGAGGCCGGCTGGTCACGAGAACAGTTGGCAATCCGCATAAACGAGCTAACGATGAGGCCTGGCCATGAACTGGTTCGGGGTGCCGACAACATCCCGGAGGGCATTCCTGAAGGTATGGAGACTCAAAATTTTCCGAAATTCAGGGAAAACGGGCTACATATTGTGCACTGTGGTGGCGCGGCTGGACTATTTTCGGCGATCATTGGAGGGTGGGTGAACGGCGAAATGGGGTCGGACCCCGTTTGTGTCGAAATCACTCCGTAGTAAGGGAGAAGCTATGACCAAAGTCCTAGACCCAACGAATGAGGCAACTCCAGCCGATATTCCACGGGCAACCCGACCAGAAACGCTTGACGGCCTTACCGTGGGATTGCTGGATATCAGCAAACCAAGGGGTGATCGTTTCCTTGACAGAATAGAAGAGCGGCTTATTGAACGAGGGCTAAGGGTTGAGCGGTTCCGCAAGCCCACCTTCACCAAACCTGCCCCCGTTGACTTGCGTCATGAGATAGCAACTAAATGCGACGTGGTGATAGAAGCCTTAGCTGATTGAGGTAGCTGCACGTCATGCAGTGTGCATGACATCACTGATCTAGAACGACGCGGTCTTCCTGGCGTTTTTGTAGCGACTACTCAATTCATTGATGGCGCCGAGGTTCAAGGAAAGGCGCTGGGGTTTGATGCTGCTGCTGTTTGGGTGGAGCACCCAATTCAAGATCGAACTGATGATGAAATGGTGACGATCGCAGACAAAGCAATCGATGAGTTATTGGAGCAAATCACCAAGCAATAGCGCTTCGTGTCGAACCGTGATGAGACTTTCACTCTGAAGGTCAGCGATGAGACGAGAAGCTCTGGCTCTCTCATCCTGTAATTCCATGATTGCTGCTGCTTGGGCAGCGGGAACCGGTCCGCTCGTCAAAGCCTTTAGCAAACGTCCCCGAGCTTGTCGGTCACTTCCCTGAAAAGGGGCCTGGATCGTTGAGACGGCCGCGCTGCCCGTAGCCGGGTCATCACCAACACCCCGCCAGGAACACAACTCTTCTACAGGACATCCGCTGCATCTAGGATTTCGTTTCGAACATCGCAAGGCAGCTAGATCGAATAAGCCTTGATTCCACAACCACGGTCTCTCAGGGTCAACCAACTCATCCGCTATCCGCTGAGCTTCCTTCGGCCCTAATGAACGTCCGCTCCAACGGGCAAGTAACCGTCCAACATTCGTATCCAGCACGCCAACGGCAAGCTCGAATGCGAAAACCAACACAGCTCTCGCCGTATAGGGGCCGACACCCGGAAGAAGCAGTAAGTCTTCTAAGGTGCTTGGAACCTTACAGTCGTGGATCTGGACAATCCGATGGGCGGAGTCGTAAAGATTTCGAGCTCTACGCGGATATCCGAGCCCTTGCCAAAACTTCAGGAGGTCCGAAATATTAGATTTGGTTAATGCCTGTGGTGATGGCCATCGCTCCACAAACTCCAAGTATTTAGGCTCAACCCGACTCACTTGCGTTTGCTGAAGCATCACCTCTGAAACCAATACTGCCCATGGGTCTCGTGTCGACCGCCAAGGTAAATCTCGTAACGCCTCAGAAGCCCATAAAGACAGGCTCTGATTTAAGGCCTCCCTATCAGCGACAATCTCGTTTTCAGTTCTGCCAGATATCTTCGCCATAGGGAAAGTTCCGGACAGGGGCAGCATCACGTTTCCATACCATCACCTTGCGACGGAAGTAACAAACTTCTTCTTCTCGTTGATTTATAGCTCGAGTTTCAACGGTCACGATCCCTCTATCGGATCGACTCTTTGATTCGGTTGTTTCTAAAACTTTCGTGGCGGCATAAATGGTGTCTCCATGGAACGTTGGACGCTGGTGAGTAAGACTTTCAACCTCAAGGTTCGCTATCGCTGCTCCACTGACATCAGGGACACTCATCCCTAGAACTAACGAATAGACAAGATTTCCAACCACAACGTTTTTTCCATGAACAGTTTCGTTTTGTGCAAACCACTCATTGGTATGAAGCGGGTGGTGATTCATGGTGATCATGCAAAACAGATGGTCATCCGCTTCAGTAATCGTCTTTCCCGGCCAATGCCTATAAACGTCACCGATTTCAAACTCTTCGAAGTAGCGACCAAATGGACGGTCGTGAGTGTTCACAAATCTCTCCGTAAGGGGTAGTAGCCGTAGTGGACCGTGTCATCGTAGGAATCTCCGGCCTCAGAGTGCAATAGTTACATCTAGAGTTCTTTTCAGTTTGCAGAAACTTTGTGTATTCCATGGTTCTGCTCATAGCCTGACTCATTGTCTCAACTTGATGAAGTGGTGGATACTCATGACCGCACCTGATCTACAAGCAGCAGCAGATGCCTTGGCTATCGGCATCTCAGTTATTGACAGAGCGACCGCTCACGCTGCCTCTCTTAAAGATGTTGATGAACATCAAAGTCTTTTGTACGACCTTGCCCACGCGGCATCTGCGATAGAGATAAGTCGTTCACTGTTGGACTACGGAGCTAAAGGAGAAAGCGAAGGCAAGATCGCGTGTGCGTTCATCGCCGATGCCCTCGCCGATCTTCACTCCAAGCTCTTCGGACGTGAAGCGGCATGGGGGGTTCAAGAGGGAGAAATTGACGTAGCCCGAGATTTCATTAGCCAATTCCGGGCACCAGAGTTTGTCGCGGGTCTTGCGACCATCAACGCTCCACTTCATTTAGATGAAGACTTCACGATGGTTTCTGACACATTCCGTCGCTTCGCTGAAGATAAGGTCGCTCCTCACGCTGAACACATTCATCGGCAAGATACGGACATACCAGAAGAAATCATTGAAGGCCTAGCGGAGTTGGGATGTTTCGGCCTTTCAGTACCCGAAGAGTATGGGGGCTTTGCTACCGGCAGCGAGAGCGACTACATGGGAATGGTTATCGCTACCGAAGAACTTTCGAGGGCCTCCTTGGGCGCTGGCGGTTCACTCATTACTCGACCGGAGATCCTCACTCGAGCTCTTGAAAGAGGGGGCACCGAAGAACAAAAACAAGAATGGTTCCCCAAGATTGCTACGGGCGAGACCATGGTGGCTGTTGCGGTAACCGAGCCCGACTATGGCTCCGACGTAGCGAACCTCAAAGTCACAGCTACCGCGGTTGATAAAGGCTGGGTAATCAATGGTGTAAAAACTTGGTGCACATTCGCCGGTAGAGCAAACGTACTAATGCTCCTGGCTAGAACTGATCCAGACCGTTCGAAAACTCATCGCGGTCTTAGTCTGTTTATAGTGCCGAAACCACAGGCCGAAGGTCACAGTTTCGAATTTGCTCAACCCGATGGTGGAACCATGGAAGGCCGGGCAATTCCCACATTGGGTTATCGAGGCATGCACAGCTTCGAAATAGCTTTCGACAACTGGTTTGTTCCGTCGGAGAACTTGATTGGCGGCGAAGAAGGACTCGGCAAAGGGTTCTACATGCAAATGGCCGGGTTTGAAAACGGTCGTCTCCAAACTGCAGCCCGAGCTGTTGGGGTTATGCAGGCCGCCTATGAAGAGGCTGTCGCCTACGCAACCGACAGGGTCGTGTTCGGAAGTCCTGTAGCCGATTATCAACTCACAAAAACCAAACTTGGCCGAATGGCCGCGATCATCCAAGGGTCGCGCCAATACAGTTACTCAGTTGCACAGATGATGGCCAAAGGGGAAGGCAGCCTAGAAGCATCAATGGTTAAGGCTTATGTTTGCAAAGCTGCTGAATGGGTCACCCGGGAAGCTCTCCAGATCCATGGAGGTTTCGGATTCGCTGAGGAGTACACCGTTAGTCGTCTCTTCGTAGACGCGCGAGTACTTTCAATTTTCGAAGGCGCAGACGAAACACTTTGTCTCAAGCTCATCGCACGCCGCCTATTGGCTGAAGGTCAATAAGGTTCCAGAACTATCTTCTCGAAGTCACAAAACTGGCCGAAGTAGCTCCGCGGCTACCACGCAATCTTCTCTGGCTTCGCTCTCGGAAGTTTTGACTCCTTGTGGGCCAACTACATGAGTCACCACATCAATGGGTACCACTTCATCATCGGCCTCCATCGTGTTCTTCGCGATCAACTGTTTCTCTATCACTTCGAAAATAGGCTGAGGGAGCGCCCGCCCGTGCCCAACAACAACCCAAACCTGTTTACCTGATTGGACTCCACATACAGCGGCAGCGTACGAGCCCGATGGTGCAATAAAAGCATCGGGGCCAGATGCCGTGGCTTCAACAATGACCACATCTGATTGAGTACATGCTTGCCCTAATCCCGTAAAGGGAACTTCTTCAACGTCGACTCCTTTTTGCAAAAGAGATCTTGCTAGCCCGGCGCCCTCTCCGTAGGCATCAATCACTCGAACAGTTAGATCACGACGGCGGTGAATTTTTTCTAACGCCAAGTCGGGCCATCCAATGACAGCAACTGTTGCTTCGGCCGGTAGAGCGTCGGTTACGTTATCGGAGGTTGAGTCAGCATTGAGTTCATCAAGGAAATCTAGCGCTGCTCTGCGAGCGTCAGTAGCAACTAAGAGTCGAGTTGCCATGACCCATAAAGAGCCTGCTAGTGGGTGATGATGCAATATTCGCCTACACGCATTAACCAACTCCGCTGGTTCGCCCCACAGTGAAGCCAAAGCATCAGCTGCCTCACGCGCAAGGTCGATTTGGTCGAATCCTCCTGCGCGAGCTACATATCGAAGTCTTTCAATCGGATGCACCAAAGCAGACTGCCACATCCGACGACCCAGAATAAATCTCTACTTCAGTTTGTTCCTATGTAGGCCATCGCCAACTGGGGCGCTAAGTTGGAATTCGTGGCTACCGATCCCTCGACAGAACTGTCAGTTGCGACCATTGATGGAGCAGAGCAGAAGCTGTCGCAATGGTTGACAACCTTTAATCTCTTAGCTGTTGTAATCGACCCTTACACCTACGAAAGCGGTTGGATCATCCCAACGGCAGACCGCATCTTCAACCATTACGAAGAAGCTGACATTAGGTGTGCCTTCTTAGTCACAGGAAACAGTGACGGTGCTCGTCAATACTTGGGTAAGTACGCAGACCGCTGGCTGGTCTTAACTGACGAAAATAGAGAATTTGTTGGCTCTCTGGGCCTTGAGCGTATTCCTGCTCTAGTCCACATAGGCCAGGATGGCTCACTCATCGGGTGCGCCGAAGGCTGGGAACCCACTGAATGGCGCGAAATCATTGACGGTGTTGAAGAGGCCATGGCTTGGCGGTCCAAACCTCTTCTACCTACTTCTCAAGATCCAGGAAAATTCGAGGGAACTCCTGCTCTGACTTAAAGCTGGGTCTTAATTCGGTACATTTCGGCATCTGCTCGAGACAACAGCTCTTCTGCATGGTGCCGAGTCCCATAACCAACTGTGAAACCAATACTGGCTTTCGCAACTAAAGAATGGCCGCCAATAACGAACGGCCTTTCCATCGCTATCTCAAGGCGTTCGGCAACTAACTGGACGTCATTCCCGTTTCGCAGTTCGGGGCACACCACGACAAATTCGTCGCCTCCATACCGGGCGACAGTGTCGGTGGGTCTAACTGAGTCAGCAAATCGAGCACCGACGGCTGAAAGCAATCGATCACCGACGGTATGGCCGTAAACATCATTGACGACCTTGAAGTCATTGAGATCACAGAAGACGACACCCACCGCCCGTCCACTGGCCCGAGATCGCTCTAATGCTGCCTCTAACCGTGATTGTGCTTGGAAACGATTACCTAAACCAGTTAGCGGATCCTTTCTAGCTGCCAGCGCCAATTCGGCTTCTTGGCGACCTCCGATCCAAAGAGTGCCAACAGAGCTGCACAACAACAAACCAGACACTCCAAGCGATGCGATACCCAACAACCAACGAACAGCAGGTGAAAAAGCTTCTTGACCTATAAGCATCCAGCTACAAAGCAGGAGCACGACAAGACTTGAGGGGACAGCAACAAAGAACAGGATCCGGCGGGCATTCATTACATCACCCGAGAGTACGGGTATGCGGCTAGCTGAGCCAGAACCCTTAGCGAGCTATCCATCCTCCATCAACGGGTAGCGGCACGCCTGTCACATAACTGCTTGCCGAGCTAGCTAAAAAAAGTAAAGCGCCATCAAGCTCTTCTGGAGTCCCACCTCGTCCCATTGAAGCATTTCGAGCAATCCAAGAACTCGATCTCTCGTCGTCGAACATCACCTGAGTTAATTCAGTTTCAAAATATCCGGGGCAAAGCACGTTAACGCGGATGCCTCTCTTGGCCCATTGAACGGCCAACTCTCGGGTGAGATTCACCAGCCCGGCCTTACTTGCTACATACGCTGGTTGAAGGTTAGGGGCCGAGGCGACAAGCCCATGAACAGATGCGACATTAATGATGCTGCCTTCTTGTCGGGTCAACATATCTTGAGCAGCTAGAGCGGCCAGCAAGAAACATGAGTTTAGATTTACATCCACAACTTTTCGGAATAGATCGATGTTTGCTTCTTCAGCAGGGTGCACAGCGTCAGTAGTTCCGGCGTTGTTGACCAACACATCTATTCGGCCATAGTGAGAAATACTTTCATCAATTAATTTCTTGCATTCTTCGTCGCTACTCACATCACATTGAATTGCAATCGCATCAGGAAGATCAGCGACTAGCTCCTCAAGGCGATCGTGTCGCCGCGCTGCCACAACAACCTTCGCTCCGGCGGCGGACAGAACTCTCGCAAATCGATCACCAAAACCACTAGAGGCTCCGGTGACGACGCATACCTTGCCATCTAGGCGGTAAAGATTTTCGATATCAGGAAGTTCGCTCATAGGTATAGACATTAGGCAAACATTGCAGTCGGTACATAAGGCGCAACACCGCTAGCTGTCCTAGGGTCTTGGTATGAAGATACGTGTCGGCTTTGGCCTAGGAACTCGCAGTTTTACTAACGACCGATCAACCTTCGATCCATTTGTCGACTCTCTTGAAAATCTCGGCTTCGATTCGCTATGGCTCAGCGAACGCCTCGGCGGCGAATGTCCTGACCCATTGGTCGGATTGGCTTATGCAGCTGGGAGAACTAAAAGAATGAAATTTGGTTTCTCTGTCATGGTGTTACCTGGCCGCAACATAGCCGTTCTTGCAAAAGAGCTAGCTAGTTTAGACAGGCTCTCGAACGGTCGACTTCTTCCGGCGTTTGGCTTAGGAGTAGCTGATGTTCACGAACAATCAGCTTTTGGTGTGCAAAGAAAGCAGCGCGCAAAAATGTTCAACGAGGCGCTTCCCTTACTCAAGAAGATGTGGGAAGACGGACCAGTCACTCATCATGGCGATTTCTACGACTACGACGATGTAGAGCTCTTGCCAAAACCAACTCAACAACCGATGGATATCTGGCTCGGAGGAGCCGCCGATGTGGAACTTCGCAGGTGCGGTCGATTCGGAGACGGATGGCTTCCATCTTTTTGCACTCCCGAGATGGCGGCCGAAGGCTGGAAAGTTGTCAACCAGGCAGCTGATGAGCACGAGAGGTTTATGGATCCAGAACATTTCGGCGTGCTCGTTCCCTACAGTCACGGTGAATTACCAGACAGCTACAAGACCATCCTTGATCGGCGTGCCCCCGGCGTTGACGCCCAAGAAATAATCCCCGTCGGCCATAATGGTTTGAGAGAACAACTGGAACGATTTATCGAGGTAGGAGCCTCAAAGTTCGTTCCTATCCTGGTTGGTGAGCCTGACGATTGGTTCGCTGAGCTAGAAGGCGTTGCAGAATCAGTCCTACCTATCCAGACTTGAAGTCTTTGATAAGACTCACCATTTTGGAGTTGCGACAAGATGTCACCTTCCTCACCATCTCGATCGCCCTGGGCGCCGGATTATACGGAGGTCGACCTTCACGATCCTGCCAACTTCGCTGAGGGGCCTCCTTATGAGGCGTTCGCTACTCTCCGAAACAACGCTCCAGTGGCCTTTCACCCAGAGCTGCCACGCCGCCAAGGTGGACGAGAAGGCCCCGGGTTTTGGTGTGTAACGCGTCACCGTGACGTTCAAACAGTTTCGAAGGATCCGGATACATTCTCGTCATGGCTCGGCGGCTTCACCGGGGCTGATCTGAGTGGGGCGGTACTCGAGGAAACCCGTCTCAACATGATGGGTATGGACCCCCCTGAACACACTCTCTTACGCCACTCAATTCGGCAACCTTTTGGTCCTGCGTGGGTTCGAGACTTAGAAGTCAGCATCACGCGCTTCGCTTCGGAAATACTGGACAAGGTTTGCGAACGAGGTGAAATCGACTTTGTTGCAGATATTGCAGCCGAGTTACCCCTGCGGGTACTTGCCCACATCATGGGTGTCGGGTCATCTGATACGAAATTATTTTTTGATTGGTCTAACCGCATTATCGGAAATCATGACCCCGACTTCGGAGGATCAGTACAGGATTTCCTTGCCGCGAAAGACGAACTCTTCAGCTACGGACGCGAAGTTATTGCGGCTAAACGAAAGCAGCCTGGTGATGACATGGTCTCGTATTTTGTCTCCACTGAAATTGACGGGGAAAAACTTGATGATGAACGCCTAATTCTTCTGTGGTTCTTGTTACTAGTTGCCGGAAATGAGACGACTCGTTCCTCACTTACTGGGGCTATGGAAGTACTTTCTGAATTTCCTGACCAAAGAGCGATTCTTTGCGCTGATGTTTCGCTGCATCTGCCTGGTTTCATAGAAGAAACATTGCGTTACACGAATCCAGTTCTCCACTTCCGGAGGACTGCGACCAGAAACGTTGAGTTGGGTGAAGCATCGATAAAAGCAGGCGACAAATTACTGTTGTGGTATCCGGCTGCCAATCGGGACACGGAAGTTTTTCACGAGCCGGATAATTTTGATTTGTCAAGAACACCGAATAATCACGTTGCTTTCGGCATCGGTCCCCACTTCTGTCTAGGGGCGAGATTAGGGAGACTCCAGATGCAGGTTATGTTGAAGGCTTTGCTGGAACGCCTTCCCGATATTCAGGTTGTAGGCCCCGCCCAGAGAGCTCACTCGAATTTTCTCAACTCAGCCAAGACCCTGCCTGTTGCATTCACCCCAAGGCGAAGCAAAAATATTTAGCTCTGACCTGCTTGCCCGAGATAGCTAGCTCTCAAGTCAGGATTAGCCATCAGAGCTTCAGCTGAGTCATCAAGCACGACTCTCCCTGTTTGCAAAACCCAACCGCGATCAGCGATCGACAGTGCCATGTTGGCATTTTGTTCAACCATGAAGATCGCTACGCCTTCCTCATGAATCTGTTGTATCAACTCAAAATTGGCCTGTACCAAAGCTGGAGCCAATCCCATTGACGGCTCATCCATTAACAGAACCCTAGGGTTGGACATCAATGCACGACCCATGGCAACCATCTGCTGTTCACCACCGGACAAAGTGCCTGACTTCTGATTAATGCGTTCTTTCACGCGAGGGAACAGCTCAAAGATTCGCTCCATATCATTAGCGATTCCGTCACGATCTGTTCGGAGATAGGCACCAAGCTCTAAATTTTCTTTAACTGACAAACGCTTAAATAGCCGTCGATTTTCAGGGACCATTGTGACTCCCCGTTCAACTCGATAGCTCGTGGATTGGTGCGTTACAACTTCGCCGTCAAAGACCACTTCTCCTGTTGTTGGAGTCACCATGCCCAGCAAGGTTTTCAACGTTGTGCTTTTCCCGCTCGCGTTACCGCCGAGTAAGCAGACAAGCTCGCCCGGATATATCGCTAAGTCCACATCTTTCAAGATGTGGACCGCTCCGTAATGGGTGTTTACGCTCCGAAGCTCAAGCAGAGGAACCTCTGGGTTACTCAAGGCCTTACCTCCTCACTAGTTGAGTCGGAGCCCACTGGTCGCCCTAAGTAAGCCTCAATTACCTTCGGGTCGTTAGCTACTTGGCTGTACGGGCCTTGGGCAATGGTTTCGCCGTGGTCTAACACAACCACGCGGTCAGATACGTCACGTACCACGCTCATGTCGTGTTCAATCATCACGATCGTGAATCCCCACTCACTACGAAGGCGCCCTATCAATTCTGTGAGCTCAGCAGATTCCCGGGGATTCATTCCAGCTACTGGCTCATCTAGCAACAATAGTTTCGGTCGAGTGGCCATAGCTCGGGCTATCTCTAACCGCCTTCTGTTGGCATATGACAATACTGACGCAGGTTGATCAAGTCGGTATCCAACCAGTCGCGAACCAAAGAACGAAAGGACCTCTTCGCCATACGCTCTAATCGCATCTTCTTCCGATTTGAAAGCTTTGGTTTGGAAAAGAGCACCAAACACCTTCTGGTCCGTCCGACAGTGTTGCGCAACCATCACATTTTCCAGAATGGTCATGTTCGCGAAAAGTCTTACATTTTGGAAGGTTCTGGCTATGCCTCGTCCTGTGACTTGGCTCGGGTCTAATCCGAGGAGGGATTCGCCTTCAAAGATGATGTCACCAGCGGTCGGGGTGACCATTCCGCTGATCATGTTGAAGAAGGTGGTTTTACCTGCACCATTGGGTCCAATGACGCTAACGATCTCTCCTTCTTCCACCTCGAATTGCAGGTTTTTTAACGCGTGAAGGCCACCGAATGTCACGCTCAAATCATTGATACTAAGCATGGTCATTGGACGTCCTCTTGGTCACCAGTATCTATTTCACCTTTAAGCCAAGCGTCTTGCAGAAACTCGTCTTGGTGAAGTTCTCGTGTTCGCCGAACATTAGGGACGAGACCCTCAGGGCGTTTCAGCATCATCCAGACAAGCAAAGCTCCATATATCAAGAGTTTGAACTGACTGAATTCTTGAAGCAAGCCGGGTTGCTTGGGACCACCCAGCACACCGATAAGAACAAGGGCTCCGACTATCACACCGGTAATGTTCCCCATTCCTCCGACTATGACAACGACCAGGATGATGATCGAGACCAACATGAGGAAGCTGGTGGGAAAGATCGATCCGACCTTTGCTGAAAAGATTGCACCAGAGAAACTTGCCAGCACCGCTCCTACAACGAATGCCATCAGTTTTGTGTTTGTGGTGTTGACCCCCATTGCTTCTGCCACATCTTCATCTTCACGAATCGCCATCCATGCACGTCCGAGGCGTGAATTTTCAAGACGCCAAGAGACGTATATGGCAATGGCACAGAAAATTAAGACCAGCAGAAAGACCGACCTTGGATCGGTGCCTTTCACCGTCGCTATACCTACATTGACCCCGGGAATATTGGTAATCCCTTGGGCGCCACCAAACCATCCAGATAGCCAGTCACTTAGAAATAGCAGGCGAATAATTTCTCCGAAACCGAGCGTGACGATGGCCAAGTAGTCACCTCTCATCCGAATCACAGGCGCGCCAATAAATAGGCCGACTATGCCAGTAAGGACGACAACCATTATCAGAGCTAGGGGCCACGGTAGCTCGGGTGAAAAACCCGGAGAATTAGGGGAGGTAAGAACTGCTGTCGTATAACCACCTACGGCAAAGAATGCCACGTAGCCGAGATCAAGAATCCCCGCCAAACCCACAACAATATTGAGACCTAGAGCCAACAAAACAAACAGACCTACGTTAGCTAATAACTCATTGGTGATTTTTCCGAGAAAGAATGGCAGGACAAACAGCAAGCCAGTGCCCACTACCAGCAAAATCAGGTTGACTCGTCTGCGCTCGTCGGTTGGCAGACTAACTACTTTCTGCTTCGCCTCCGTAATTCTCGTTCCCACGAGGAAAGGCACAAGGAGCGCCAAGACTGCGATGAGCACGGCCCCAACGACTTCCAGTCCTCCGCGCTTGTAATAGATGAAATCGGTAAGGACTTCCAGCCCAAAGCCTTCGAGTAAATCAGTCAGAAACGTTTCTAAGACAGATACCACTAGCACCGTCAACACAACGTTTCGGATATGAGAACGAAGCTTTTTGGGCAAAACATGCATCGCCCCGCCCATGAGTCCCAACAACGATCCAAACGC